>NZ_JAKSYR010000042.1:0-17272 GCF_022829705.1 Methylobacterium sp. E-025 | reverse complement strand
TGGGCCGTCTGCACCTCAATCTGACGCAGCTTGAGCACGACCTGCTCCGCGTTCGTCTTCTGGCCTCGCCGCATGTCCAACTCCTTTGGTCCTGGCTGATCCTCTCAATCAGCCCGGTCCAAAGCCAGCCGGTCAGGCCAGTGGCCGCCCTGGATGAGGCGGGTTCCCTGGCACGGGGATACCCCGGCTGGATGTTGGCACGGTCCGGCGCGGCGCAGGTGTGACTGCTTAGGACCGGCAAGGTGCCGACGGCCTGACGAACAGTCGGAGTCCCGTTTGGCGGTGCAGATCAGCGTCCGGTACGGCACTTCCAGTGCGCGCGCCATGACCTCGCCGATGGCGTCGGCGGTCAGCGTCGCTTCCTGGCGTTCCTCGTCGACGTGTGACGTCGGCGTGCTTTAGACCCCTAGTGATCAAAATCTGACGCTTGGTTCCTACCTCGAACGTCCGCACCGGATCGAGAGCGGTCCCTGCGGCCATGTCTGCTTCGATGCATCTACCGCCCCAAAGCGGATCGTCGCAAATCCACCCAAGCGGGTCATTCAGCTTCCGACCCTTCCCGGACTTTGGTTGTGTCTGCTGTTGGTAGTCGCTCAATGACGTCCGATCCGGGCGAGCGTCTGCCCTAGGCTGATCAATAGTAAATCCGTCGCCGCGCGAACCCCAGCGGGCATGTCGGGGCCGAGTGTCTTCTTAAGTGCTAGGGCGAGATCAATCGCTCGCTCCAGCAGGTCGTCGCTTACACCAGAACCGCTGACGACGTAGCGGTCGTCGCCATCGTGCATCTCGGTGATGTCGATCAGGATCCCGCACGTGCGCAAGGGGTCCCCGGCTTCAGATAGATAGGTGCGCCCACGGCTGAGGAGCCATCGAACGGCCCCGTCGTCAGCTAGGACACGGTACTCAACCAGGAATAGGCCACCCTCCCGGGTCACCTCTCCAACATGATCAATCAGCCAAGCATGGTCGGCAGGATGCACAGCCGCAATAGAGATCGGCCCGGTAAGCTCTTTCTCGGCGAGGTCCGGATCTCCGGTCAGCAGCTGCGCTGCACCGACGTCGTAGACGATGACTTGGCGCACGTGATCCAGATCCCAGGTACCGACGACGCAGGAGGCTTCGAGGGCAGCGTGCAGTCGCTCGTGCGACCCACCGATCCCCCCGGACGTGGCCACTGAACTGTGCAACCGCCGATCCATCTTGCCATCTCGTATGCGGGCAGCCGGACTGTGCCAAACCAATCCGTACTCCGTGCGCGCAAAAATGACAAAGTTTTCATTTTGTGGTTGTGTGTCGAGGGCGGCCGATGGGCTAAAAGCAGGTCAGACAGCTCATCCTGCGTCCGCGGAAGAGCCGGATAGGGCGGAGGAAGCGCGCATGGGCGACGATGTTAGAGCCCAGATCGCGATGGACGGCGACGCGACGATGAAACGGAACCTGCGCCGGATAGCTGACGCCCTCGGTGTGCCGGCATCAGAGTTCTACGGTCCATTGATGCTGGATCAACAGGTCTTAACGTTGCTTACGCTTGTACAGACCTACCTCGGCGGGGCCGATCCCGCTGCCCGCGAACGTTTCATGCAGGCGGTGCAGGCGATAGGCGCTCAGTACTTGGCGACGTGATGGTGATTACCCCGCGCATCAAGTAGGCCGCGATCGCCGCTCTGCCGTAGTAGAACAGGTCTGCGGATCGGTCGCGTGACTCGTCGCACGCGTTCGGCCCATGGCGACTGCAGACGACGCGCTCGCGCGGCAGGTGCTCGGGGAGAGGTCGACGAGCGGGCTTGCGCCGCGAGGAAGCTTCACCGGGGAGCGCATCGGGCTCGACAACCGCCTGCGCGTCCGTCTCGGCCAGCGTCTCCTCCAGATCCTCCAGCGTCAGTTCGAGCTGGTCGATCCGGGCGCTGCGTTCCGAGGAGGCCCCGAAGCGCTCCCGCCGCAGCCGGGCAACCTCCAGCTTCAGCCGTTCGACCGCGATCTCGGACACGAGCCGCGCCGCCCGCTCGGCCAGGATCATAGCGTGGGCGGCAGCGAGATCGGTGGGAAGCGGCGGGGGCTCGGACGCGTTCGGCACGCCCGAGAGAAGAGCATATTGCTCAGGCTTTTTAACGCGTTATCCTCATCCGACCGCACTCGGACGCCAGCTCTCCTGCGGCATCCACCAGTCGATGCCCGAGAGCAGGTAGCCGAGCTGCGCCGTCGAGATCGTCACGGCTCCGTCCGCCGCGGACGGCCACAGGAAACGACCGCGGTCGAGCCGCTTGGTGTGCAGGCACGCGCCCTGGCCATCGTGCCAGATCACCTTGATCAGGTCGCCGCGCCGGCCGCGGAACACGAACAGGTGCCCGGAGTGGGGATCGCGCTTCAGCGTCTCCTGGACGATCATCCCCAAGCTGGAAAAGCCCTTGCGCATGTCGGTGTGGCCGGTCGCCAGCCAGACCCGCACGTTAGCTGGCAGCGGGATCATCGGCCCTCCAGGGCATCGAGCACCCGACGCAGAGCTCCGGCGTCGACGTCCCGGTCGACCGTAAGACGCCGACCGCCGCCGAGATCGATCTCGAGGACGCCGCTCTTGCGACGAAGCCGGCGCGGCGGCGCTGGAGCACGCGGATCATCCGACTGTGCAGCGGGAACAGGACGTAACGGCTCCGGGGCGATCGCGACGGGCACGAGGACCGGGGCCTGCGCGTCCCCGCCCAAACGGCCCTCCCGCGCCTGACGCCGCTACGTGAACAGCAGGCCTTGGGCGATCCCGTGCCGGCGGGCCACCGAACACACCGACACGCCGGCCTCGTACGAGGCTTCGACGATCCGCGCCTTGTCATCGAACGACCAGCGCCGCCGCCGTTCGGCATTCTCCAGGAGTTCGACCCGCATCACCCCGACCCGCCGACCTTAACGCCAGCATTAATGTCAGGCTTTAGCGCAGAGCGCGATGCCCTCGACCGCGGCCCTCACCGGAGGCGTACGATCCAGGCGACAATCCGCTCGCTTGATGAGGTGTCAGGTGCCATCGCCGCTGCGGTCGAGGAACAATCCGCGGTGACTCGGGAGATGTCAGGCAGCATGCAAACGGCCGCGCATGGGGCAACGACGATCGCCAGCGGCATGGAGGACATCGCCCGAGCGAGCGAGCAGGTCGATCAAGCGACCCGCAAGGTACGCCAAGCTTCACAGGCGGCTGCCTGAGGCCATCTTGATACGCTGGAATCAGGTGAGCGCGACTATCATTCGTCTCAAGCGTCAGTCCAAGCCGCCGGTGATGAACCTCCGCTCCGACAGGAACGAGAAAGTGCTGGCAGCGGATTTACATCCTGCCACCTTTCGATGGCAATCGACGTAGCGCTGGGGGCGTCCGCTGCTTTCGCCGAACCACACGACATGACGGAGGCGAGATTGGCCGAGACCCGCGCGGCAGCCCTTCCCGCCCTGAGAGCAGTGATTGAGCACATACGTACCGCCGAGCCTAGCGAGGACACCCGCGCCCTCGGGCTCGGGTGGTAGGCAAGATGCTACGGTGATGCGGAGAGTGTGACACGCCAATCATCAAATGAGAGCGTCCACCCCGGAGCATCCTGGCAAGATCCCTGCTCACGGGGCGGTACAGGACGATCAATATGGCGCTGAGTGGTCTCCCCCCGGCCGCGTGCCGGCACATGGACATGTTGATCGATCTGCTGAGCAGATTTCCGACCGGGCAAAGTGACCAAGCGGTTCGGGCGATGATCGAGCAATTAGATATGCTGGAGTACGAGGCGCGGTGGCAGGGGGCCAGTCCCGTAACACTCTCCGCTATTCAGGGGGCGAAAGTTCTCCTGGACGTTTCCGAACTGCAGCCTCGCCGCATGCGCGCGTTGTCATCGCCACATGATCGACGACGCGTCATAGGCGCGAAGCATTGAGGCGCCCCTGTACGGCCGACCACGACATCAGGGCGCGTGACCGACATATTCACATCCCCCGCTACGGATAGAGCTCGACCGTCTTCTCCGCTTCAGGGTCGCTGGAGTTATTCCTGTTCGGATTGAGTCGCGGGTAGCGGTGAGGCGCGCAATCTGATTCGATTGCGCGTTTTCGAAGGAGAGCGCGATGCCTTTATCTATATCAGGTGTCGGGCTGCAAGGCGGGAGCGCAACTCTTGAAGCGCTCGCCGACCTGCCAGCTCATGCTGGCTGACAAGAGCTACGGCAGCAACGACATCCGCCGTCAGATCGGGGCGACAGGGGTAGCGCCCAACACAAGGAGCACATAATAACACCTGACTATGAAGCAGATGCGTCCAGGAGAAAACCGCTCAGCTTAAGATCGAGCCGTATAATTACGAGACCCTGCTGATCTTTGACCTCCATGTGCCACGGTTCTCCGCTTAGCATCTGCTCTGCCTTAGCCTTAAAGAGATCCCCGGCGAAACGAAATGCCTCAACACCAGCGGCTCGCATGTTCACGAATTCAACACCCTCATCGTCCGAGCTATTATCGTCGTCGTAGACGTGAAAATAATACCGAAGCATTCAGCACTCCGCACAATCAGGCGGAAGCGATTTTTCGCCCACGTTCGCCAGGACCTACCAGTATCAGATTGAGAGGAAGGAAAATACATCAAAAGTGTGATTTATCAACCATTGCGGAACATTCAGCTCCTCATCGAAGAATTTCTGAATGCTGACAGGATTGATCAGAAAGTAAAATTTATGCGCTGCGGGTTCTTAAGTCATCAAATGATGAAATCCTAGAGGTATTTTTTGATATACGCTCCCGATATCCATACATACGTCGAGGCGTGATGCAGCATGCACTGACCCGAAAGCTGGAATGCTTCGAGGCCCTGTCGGATGAAGATCGACAGGCCCTGGAGGGTCTGGTGCCACGCATCCGGCAGGTCGGTGCACGAGTCGATCTGATCCAAGAGGGTGACGAACCGGAGAACGTTCATCTAATCCTCGACGGCCTCGCTTGCCGCTACAAGGTCCTGCCGGATGGCAAACGCCAGATCATGGCCCTGATGGTCCCAGGGGATTTCTGCAATCTGAATGTGTTCATCCTCGATCAGATGGACCACAACATCGGCACGATCTCCGCGTGCCAGGTCGTCGACATACCGCGTCGGGCAGTCGACGAGATCACCGGGTCTCACCCCCAGATAACTCGGGCCTTCTGGTGGTGCGCCCTCGTCGATGAGGCGGTCCTGCGCGAGTGGTTGGTCAATCTTGGTGGCCGTACACCGGACCAGCGTCTCGCTCATCTCCTCTGCGAACTGCTGGTCCGGCTCGATGCTGTCGGGAAGGTCACGAACGACAGCTACGCCTTCCCGTTCACACAGGTGGAGCTTGCGGATGCAATGGGCCTCTCTGCCGTTCACGTGCACCGCACGCTGAGAGAGCTTCGTGATCTCGGCCTGATTACGATCAAACAGCGCGTTCTGACGATCCACGATGTTGAGAGACTGAAGGCGTTCTGCCGGTTCACGCCGAACTATCTCCATCTCAAGAACACCCGTTGGGGCGCGCGCCGGAGCGAGCCATGGCTGAATCAGCTCCGCGGAGGTTAGACATGGATGCGCGAGACAACGTCGAGACGTTGCTCGTGCTGCAGCCGATCATGGTCGACACTAGCAGCCCAGATTGCGAAGGGCGACTGGTCCTGGCCAACGGCTTGCTGATCGCGGTGTTGGTGCGCCTCGATACCCCGGGCCACGAAATGGGCAAGGGCTGGTTCGTCGAGGCGGCCTTCGGACGGCTTTTCGGGATCTCAGCGCCGATCTTCGCCACGCTGGAGGAGGCAACGCGATGGCTGCGACAGCACCAAAAAGCGTGACCGAACTCGGGACGTTGCAGAGCTTACTTCGCTTGGATGACACGAAACCGTTCCCGCAAAGGCCACGTGCAGCTCCGAACGTGCTTATTCAGAAGCTCGAACACGCATGCGATCTTGATGAGGCCGACAGAGTCGCGCTCCAGTCACTCTCGGACACGACTTGGCAGGTCGAGGCAGACTACGATCTCAGCCGTGAGGGGGACCGCCCTGAGGCTGTGCTGCTCGTGGTGGAAGGCCTCGCGTATCGCTACAAAATCCTGCCCGATGGCAAGCGCCAGATCCTGGGCCTGCTGCTACCTGGTGATTTCTGCGACCTCCATGTGACGATCCTGGCGCAGCGCGATCACAGCATCGGCACTTTCACCCCCTGCGAGGTGGCGTCGATCCCTCGCGCGACGATCCTCGACCTGATCACAACCAGTGCTCAAATCGCCAACGCCTTCTGGTGGGCCACCCTCGTGGACAAGGGGATCATGCGGGAGTGGATGACCAGCATGGGCCAGCGTTCAGCGATTAAGATGGTAGCGCATTTCTTCTGCGAATTGCTGGTCCGCATGCAGGCTATCGGTCGTGCGACGGCGAGCAACTACGAGCTACAGATGACGCAAAACGAACTCGCTGACGCGTTCGGGATTACAGTCGTACATCTCAACCGCATGCTGCGCGATTTGCGCGACCAAGACTTGATCAGGCTGAAACGCGGCCGAGTAGACATTCCAGATGTCGCGCGCCTTGAAGCCTTTTGCGGCTTTAATCGAAATTACCTCCACTTGAATTCTCGCGAGACTCGTTAGGTTGCTATCGTTCCTGATATTGCAACACAAACAGCCATTTTAGGCCTCATCAAATGATGATGTTTTAAGTTTCGGATTTCGGAGAAAAGCAGTTGTCTTACGAATTTGCGATTTGAGCATGTCCAAATATCTCAGATTTCGACTCGAAGCGATCGCTCAAGCTTTGCACATACCTCTGACGCTTTTCTTGAAGATTTGTCGCAAAAAGAGATCGGCGAACTGGCCACACTGATGAAGCTGTGGCTTGCGATCGAAGATGCTCAGGCACGTTGGCATCCTCTAAAGGGGGCGCGTTAGGAAGCAAAGATACCAATCTAAAAATATACGACGACAAGCCTACAGTGTGTCCGGCCGGGTTACCAATAATAAGATCAATTTATTAAATCTAATAATAAGTATAACCAGCTTTCATATGTCTGATTGCTTCGAGCTTCAGTTCTCTGCCGCCTCGCTAAACGCCAAGACGACTTCCTGACCGGCCGTCGGCACGACAATTGCCCACACCATAGTGTGCCGCGAACGCAGCCGCTGCCATCGGCCTTCCGAAGAGGTAGCCTTGAGCTTCTTGACATCCCTTGGCCAGCAAGCGGCGGCGCTGCTCGTCGGTCTCAATCCCCTCGGCGATCACCTCCAGGTTGAAGCTGCGGCTCAGCTCGATGACTGCCCGCACGACTGCTGCATCCCGCGGGTCTTCGCACAGCCCGTTGACGAAGCTGCGGTCGATCTTGAGGCGTGTCAGAGGGAATCTTTTGAGCAGGCTGAGCGAGGCGTATCCCGTGCCATAATCATCGAAGGCGATCCCGACATCCAACCTGCGCAAGTCCCGTAGCGCAGTGACCACACCCGGATCGTTTCGTAGGATGATCGTCTCGGTAATTTCCAATTCCAATGCGCTCGCTGGCAGGCCGGTTTCGGTGAGCACTGAAGCGACGCGTTCGACAAGATCCCCGCGGCGGAACTGGGCTACGCATAAATTCACCCCGATCCGGAACGATGGTAGACCGCCGTCGCGCCACGCCCGAGCTTGGGCGCAGGCGGTGCGCAGTACCCAATCACCGATCCGAGCAGCGTCTGGTCCCTCGTCAAGGACGGTTAGGAACGCGGCTGGCGCCAGCAAGCCCAACTCGGGGTGTTGCCACCGGATCAAGGCCTCGGCACCTGTGAGTGCGCCGTCGGAGAGGCGTACCTGGGGCTGGTAGTGCAGCACGAACTCACCGCGCTCGACCGCTCTGCGCAATCCGTCGCGACAGGCTCGATCGCGCTGGGCGGCCTCGCGCATATCGGGCGTGAAGAGGCGGCAGCGTCCGCGTCCGTCCGCCTTGGCGCGGTACAGGGCGGCATCGGCGCAGATCACCAGATCCTCCTCACGCGCGCCGTGGGCCGGGCTGAGCGCGACGCCGACGCTAGCGCCAACACGCAGGACCAAGCCCTCGATATCATACGGCTCGGAGAGCGCAGCGATCGCCGCCTCAGCCGTGCCGACAGCCGCAACCGGGTCGCCGACGCCCGGCAGCACAACAGCGAACTCGTCTCCACCGAACCGAGCTGCAATACTGTCTGGACTAACGGTAATGCGTAGACGCCTAGCGGCGGTCTGCAACACGGCATCCCCCACGCTATGGCCGTGTGCATCGTTGATCTCTTTAAACCCGTCGAGGTCGATCATCAGGACGGCAGCCGCCCGCCCGCCCGAGATCGCCGCCTCGATCCGACCGCGCAGGACGGCGCGGTTCGGCAACTCGGTCAGCGGATCGAGGTGCGCAAGACGGAACAGACGGTCTTCGACGACACGGCGCTGTCGCACATCACGGACGATCGCGCCAAAGGCGGGCTTTCCCTCCTCGCACCACGTCGACAGCGACAACTCGATTGGGAACTCATCCCCGTTCCGATGGCAGGCAATCAGTTCGACTGTGCGCCCGCTCAGACTACCGTCGGAGCTCGCCATCCGACGCAGGTCACCCTCGTTACCTCCGCGCATCCTCTCGGGTAAAATCAGGGCAACGGGCCGGTCCAATGCCTCAGGTACCGTATATCCAAACAGACGCTCGGCCGCCGCGCTCCAGACGGTGATCTGCCCGCAGCTATCCGCGCAGATGATTGCATCGGGCGAGGTCGCTGCCATGTGCTCGAACCGAGCTTGCAGGGCACAGCGGGCAACTTCGAGCCGGCGCAACTCCAGCCGATCAAGCGCAAGGCGGGCGAGGTCGGACAGGGTGCGCCGGTCGGCCTCGGTAAAGTCGGTGCGTGCCTCGGAGCCAGCGAGGCAGAGCGTACCAATGGCATGGCCGTCGGCGGTGCGTAGCGGTGCTCCCGCATAGAAGCGGATGAACGGCTCGCCGGTGACGAGTGGATTGTCTCTAAACCGTGGATCACGCGAAGCATCCAGCACCACAAGAACGCCGTCCTGCGCGATGGTCCGGTCGCAAAACGCGATGTCCCGGGTGGTCTCGCACAAGCCGATGCCAACTTTGGCATGGAACACCTGCCGATCTTTATCGACGAGCGAAACGAAGGCGGCAGGCGCGCCCAACAAGCGTGCGACAAGTTCGACGATGTGGGCGAGTGCCGGATCAGGGGACGCGTTAAGCCAGTCGTGCGCAGCCAGCGCGGCGAGCGCCCGCAGGCGGGCTTCCTCGTCGAGCGAGGCAAGGGAATCGGACACCGTCTAACTCCGAGATCGGGGGGGGGAATTAGGATCACGATACCGGGCGGTCGAGCGCGTCGGGCGTGTCGGCGGCACGGTAGGCACTGGCTAGGTCGGCGAAGCGCTCGAAATCGGCGAGTAGCGCGCGGAACTCAGGATAGCCGGACGATGATAGGAAAGTACCCGCCAGGCAGTCGTCGAGTCGATCGAGTTCGGCGCGCAGGGCTTCGACAAGGGATCCAAGCGAGAGGCCGAGCGCGCGGATGTGTGACCGGCGCGAGCCGAGGTCGGCTCCGCTGGCGAAGGCTTGCGCCAGGGCGGTCGTGAGACGCTCTGCGCCCTCGCGACTCAGCTGCCCGGTGAAGGGGAGGATCTCGGCCATTGCTATCTTATGCGGCCCGGGTGGTGACGAGTAAGTGCTCAACCTCGGCGGTGAGGGGCTCAACCTGGGGTGATAGCTCCGAGGCCTTGGCCAACACCTGGCTCGCGGTCGCCCCCGTCCAGGTAGCAGAGAAAGCCTCGTACAGCGCATGCTGCTTGGCCGGGAATATCGGTGGTTCAAAGGCCTTGCGGGCGGTCGCGAGCTTGGCATGGGTGACAGTGAGCTGTGCCTCATTCTCAGCAAGCCGAAAGGTGATATCAGAGCAGGTGCGGTGACTCAGCTGCTTGATCCCGAAGTCGGACGCCTCGCCCGTAATCTCGTTCATGGCAGCGAGCGAAGGGAGCCAGTTGGTTGCGACCCGCGTGACGCCGTGACGAAAACCGGCGGCCTTGTGGATAAATAGAACGCTTTGACCCACGCAGATCAAGGCAACAAGGCTAAAGGCGGCGGGCAGTGCAACCTTGAGGGAGAGGTTCGAGCGCATGCGGCAAAGCTCTGTTCGTGAAGGGCTGCTCGGCTTGACTTCGTGATACGACGCACCCGAGCTAAGCGTGCGCGTGTGACAATCCCACGGACGACGCTGATTGTTCGGGAAGGGGCGTCGGTCCTGAAAGGCTACCTCTATTGCCTAAAGTGAAATCTGGACGCCTAATAAAGTCTTAAATTAGCAACCTTTATCGTATCTACCCGAAATCATCAAAAGATAAATTGGTATGTACCGGCGACGGATCCGCTTGTGACTGAACATAAAAGGAGCGAAACTGGATCTTCGTTGCTAAGCGCCGCGGCAAAACGTCCAACTCCCGTAGGATGGGACTTAACAGATCCTTACTTATCGAACTCCCATCGTAGCGCCCGCCAGTACACCGGGCAGGGCGACCGACCTTAACGCGCTGCTTCACACTCGAATGGCGCGAAGGCTTGGATGACGCCGTCCATGTGCTATAAGGGACGGCAGCCGATCTCGTGGCGGTACTTAACGCTGTCGCCGCGGTAATTGATAGTGTTGCAGCGGAAGCGATTGCCAGCTGTAAGCGCGATGGAAGGCGCCGAGCGTCTCCCGGCGACTCTTCTTTCCTTGCATTGATCGCGGCCTCTGCCCAACAATCTCGACCGGGTCACGGCGAACTGAAGTCTATCGTCGCCAGAACGGATTGGCTTGATCAGCGATATCGTTTCTCTGATGCAGGAGGAACGATGCTGAGTAGCGCGCAGTGGCCTGAACTGAAGTCCTTAGTCAAGACTTGCCGGTTCAAGGCCAAGACATCCCACAGAATATCGCGGACGCTCTCAGACATCCTCTGACGGCATCAGAACAGGGCCAAGTGGCAGGCCATTCTAGGTCCTGAGGGCCTGAACTCAGTCAGCTTGGCGGTCATAATGTCAGAAAAGGTTAGATTTCCGCCGGTTCCCTTCGAAACGGCAAAGGTTGGAAGCAGATGCATTGGGCCATCGGCAATGGGTGGCTGACCCACAGGTTAGGTGGGATCGTTACTGGTGCTGTCCGGACCTGCGGGGTGATGCGGATGGGGGCCTGACCTAGCGGCGTCCGTGAACGACCATCGCGAGGAGGTAGCCGAGCGCGCCCGCCATCGTGGCCATCATCAGCGGGGACTCCTTGGCGTAGGTCGTCACCGTGTCGGCGCTCTGTCGGCAGGCGCGCTCGGCGTCGGGGATGGCGTCGCGACGCTGCTTCATGGCACCCTGCGCAAGGTCGGAAGCCTGGTCGGCTACGTCGCGCACAGCGTCCTTGGCCTGCCCGTACAGGTGCTCGACGTTGCCCTTGGCCTCGTTGGCGGCGCCCTTGGCCTTTGTATCGTGGTCGCCGGTGACGTCGCTGACGGCGCCCTGGACCTTGCCGCCGAATTCCTTCGCCACGCCGGTGAGGCGGTTCCCGTCCATGATCCTTCTTCCAGGTTGAGGCCGGGCGCGCGGGATGCGCGTCCGGTGGTTGGATGGGGGCTGTTACTTCTTGGCGCTCTTGCCGTGGGCCTTGGTCGAGCTCTCGTGTGCCTTCTCGGAGTGGCCGTGGGCCTCCTTCGAGTGCTTGGCGGCGGCGGTCTCGTCGCCCTTCTCATGGTGCTCGGCGGCGGTCTTGTGCGACTTGGCGGCGGCCTCGTGGTGCTTGGCAGCCTCAGCGTGCGCGGTCTTGGCCATAATGGGTTCCTCGGGTGGCACCGTCACGGTGCTCGTTGCGGTCATGTCGACCGGCGCGTCCGGATGGGAGGGATCCCGACCGGCATGCAGGATGTCCTCAGGTGCAACGCCTCAATGGGCGGGCAGCCTGCCGTCGGGGGTGTAGCGATCCACCGCCGAGGGAAGCTCCCGGGAGAGCCTGGAAAGGAGTTCGTCGCTCGAAAGGCCGGTCTGCTTCGTCAGGGTCGCGAGCAGGTCGGGGCCGAGGGCGGAATGCATATGCTCGGCCGGGATCTCGGTGTTCCGGCCCTGCCGGATCCATGAATCCGCAGCCTCGCCGTGACCGTTGCCACGGAAATGCTCGATAAGCTGGCCGAGGCCCCCACCGAGCAGTCCACCGGCGCCGACGCCGCCGAGGTTGCCCAGTATGCCGCCAAGGCCCGGTTGGCCGGGCGTAGTGCCGGAGGGGTTGGCGTCGGAGGCGCCCTTCAGCATCTCGGCGATCTTGTCCTTGTTCTGGTAGCCCGCCACGGCGAGCAGCCCGAGCAGGGCGGTCATCGAAGGAAAGCCGTCGTCCATCATCGTCTCCTCGTGGTGGGTTGGGCGCTCACCGCGACTGCGCGCGCCGTTCGTTGGTGGTTTCCAGGACGCGGTATCCGGCGATGGCACTGCGGCAGGCTTCGGAGACCCTTGCCATCTTGGCTCGGAAGCAGGCCTCGACGTGGTCGCCGTTCGGATCGATGCCGGCGCAAAGCCTGAGGTAATCACCGGTGCAGGCCGACCGTAGCGCCTCCTCGGAGACGCCGAGATCGCGGGCGTGAGCGGTCACGGTCGGCAGGGCCGCGAGGGCTGCCAGGCCAAGGATGCGGAACGGGATCATGGCGGTTGCGTCCGATGACGAGTGCATGCGTCGACGCGGGACGGGGACGGCCGGCGGCCGCCCCCGTGACGAGGCTCAGACCGGCTTGTGCGGGAGGGTGCCGGCAGTGCCGGTACGCTCGACGTTGCCGCGCTTGTCGGTGACCTCGACCTCGGTGTGGCGTACCTTGTCGGTGATGGTCTCGACGCGCTGGGCCGCATCCTTGCGGATACCGACCTCGCCGACGACACGGGCTTCCTTCGAGACCACCGCCTCCTCACGCATCTCGGTGGCTTCGATCACCTTGTCCTCGAACAACGCCATATCGCCCGGGGTCACTGCCCGATCGACCACGCGCCGGTCGACGTGCACGGTCTCGTCCCGCAAGGTGACGTTCTCGCTCACGGCCTTCTCGGCCGCGTAGGACCGGACCCGGACACGGCCGCTGTCGACCATGCGCTTGCCGACGTTCAGCCGCTCCTCGACCACCGGGATGTACTCCGTACCCCGAGCGCTCCCGTCCGCCGCAACGGCTTCGGTCGTTCCCGTCGCATGAAGGCCGGTGGTGCCGGTCGCGGCTGTCGGGGTGGTAGCGATGGCCGGCGCGCCGGTCGCCTGCCCGGTCCAGCCCTCCTTGCGCCAGGAGGCCTCACGCTCATCCATGTCGATCGAGCCGTGCTCCTCCAGGATGTCGTAGGTCCGCTCTGCGTATCCGTCCTCGACGGTCGCGGTCAGCATGGTCCCGCCCCGGTGCAGGCCCTCGGCGTGGAGGTGGCGATCCTCCTCAGGCATGAAGAACTCCTTCAGCGAGCCCCACATGCCTTCCTCCTGGGTCGTGACGGCGGCAGTACCGGCCTTGCTGCCGGACAGTATCCGAACCCCAACCTCGGGAATGCCAAGGGCAACGAGCTTCGCCTTGGCAGCGGTAGCCTCGGGGTAGGTGTCGTACATGGCGGTGATGGTCTGGGTCATGGTTCGATCTCCGATTCTTGTGCTGAAGCCAGGGCCGTGACGTGCCCCTCTGGGGACACGCGTTCGATCACGGCGTGCTGTCTGCGCAGCGTCACCGGCATCTCGACGTCCTCACCCGCCGTCGTCCGGCGGACGTGCACCTCCTCCTTCAGGACGAGGCGCTTCTCGACGACGAGGATCTCTTCCAGGACCGGGATGATGGTCACCCCGTTCTCCTCGCGGACCACCGGGGGCGTCTCGCCCTCAGTTAGGGTCCGGTTGATCGGCACCCGGGTAACCCCGACGTGATCGCTGCGCAGGGTCTCGCGCAGGACCTGGTCGATGGTCTCGGTGCGGGTCGAGACCCGAACCCGACCGGTCTCCACCGCCCGCTTGTCGATGCGGGCGGTCTCGGCGATCAGCGGGAGCGTTACGCTCTCACCGATGGCGACCTCCGCCGCCAACTTGTCCTGCGTCCCGAGGAGACGCGGCTCGATGGCGGCGGGGTCGCTCACCGTCAGACCCGACGCTGGGTCGTAACGGCGGGGGCGGTGCGAGTGAGCACCGGGTCGACGGCGGCACCACGCCCGGCGAAGAAGGCCGACAGCGCACCAAGGATCAGGGCCAGGGCACCGTAGAGCGCACCCTGCGAGCCGACCCGTGCGGCGGCATCGGCCGCCTGCTTGGCCTGCTCCTTGGTCTTCGCGACCGTGTCGTTGAACTGCTGGGTGTACTGCTGGACCTGGGTCCGGGCCTGCTCGACCGGGATGCCCTGTGCCTTGGCGAGAGTCTGGGCAGCCTTCTCCTGCGCATCTTTCTGTTGGGCGGCATCACCGGTCACGGCAGCGCGCATCGCGCTGACGGCAGCGTTCTTCAGGGCCTCCGGATCGTTGCCGGTCGTGCCACGGATCTGGCCCTCGATGTTCGAGAACGGGTTGTCCATGCCCGGCAGCGACGGGGCAGCGGCCTGTGCCGCAGTCTTCACTGAACCACCGACCAGGTTGCCGGCACCGCCAAGCGTGCTCGACACCGCGCTCGACGCGCCGCTGACGATGCCGCCCACCGCCGAGGACAGCAGGTACACGACGACCAGCGTCGAGACCGCCCAGGCGAGCAGCCCATGGTAGGCAGTGGTGGTGTTGGCGGGCTTCCCCGAGAGCCGCCCGGCGAGCCAGCCGCCGGCGGTGGCTGCGAGAATGCCGGAGATCACGAACCAGATGCCGGCGCCGGACGAGAGCGACCCGGCGGTGGGCGTGCCATTGCCGGCCGGGTCGACCGTCGAGAGGCCGATGCCGAGCCCGACCATGTTCAGGATGACCTGGGCGACGAGCGCAATCACCGCACCGGCGATGACCGCTCCCCAAGAGACCGAGTGCAGCGCCATCGTGCGCATGTCCTCGGCCGGGGTGGCCAAGCTGGTGGTCGGTAGGTCGCGGTCATAGGCCGGACGGCTGGTGTCGGGCGTCAACGCCATGGTCGGTACGCTTTCGTTGGAAGGAGGGGGGCGATCTTCGGCCCAGGGGCCGGAAGCGGATCGTGCTGGGTTAGAGGACCCGCCGGCGGCCGACCAGGGCGTGGTAGAGCCACAGCACCACCACGGCGCCGACGATGGCGACGAGCAAACTGTAAAGGTTCACCCCGGACACCCCGGGCTGGCCGAACTGGTTGAACAGGAAGCCGCCGACGACGGCACCGACCACGCCGAGCAGGATGTCGACGACGAGCCCCTGACCGGTGTTGTTGACGATCTTGCTGCCGATGAAGCCGGCGATCAGGCCGAGCACGATCCAGGCGAGGAGCGACATGGTCCAGTTCCACTTCGTAAGGGGTGGGTCGGGGGCGTGCGGCTGCGGGCTCGCCGACGGCAAGCGGACGCTGTGGTTGCGACCCGCGTGTTCGCTCACGACCCGGCATCACCTGCGGGTCGTGCGCTTTGGTCTTGGCTTGGGGTTCGACGTGTCGTGGGCAGCTTCAATGGCGGCGATCTCGGCGGCGGCTTCCGCCTGGATCGCGTGGTTACCCTCGATGATGCCGATGGCTTCCTTGATCAGTGTCCGGGTGTGGTCGGGAGAGAGCACCTTCCGACGCCCGGCCACGCGGATCTCCTCATATCAACCCAGGGGGATGATCTTCCGAGATGCCCGCATGAGCAGAGCTACCACTGCGTAATAAGGAATTCTACTCGAAGTTCCGACGATTTACATAAAGTATATTTGTACCAAACCGACTTGGTAGTTCCGTCACGGTTTTCTTCCGCCTTAGCGTAGGTGCCGGGTGTTCGGGCCGATCCCACGCTCTTGCGCCCACACCACCACGGCGCTGCGGCGGTTGACCCCGAGCTTGCGATAGAGCGCCGAGACGTGATTGCGCACCGTATTCGGCGACAGCTTCAGCTCGGTCCCGATCTCCTGATCGGTGGCCCCCTGACAGATCCGCGTGAGCATGTCCCGCTCCCGAATCGTCAAGTTCTCGACCCCGACCGACGGCCGGCCGGAACGGGTCGGGTTGCGTAGGGTCGCCAGCTTGTCGATCACCCCATGGCTGAACCACGACGCGTCAGCCATAACCGCCTCGATCGCGGTGATCAGTTCGCGTTCCGAGCGCTTGCGGGCGGTAATGTCCTGCAGGACGCACAGCACGCAGGCCTCACCGTTGATGATCACCTTCTCGGCCGAGATGAAGCAGTCGATCTCGGCGCCTGCCGCATCCTGCAACACGGCCTCGAAGCCTCGGACGCTGCCGAGCCGCTTGAGATCGCGTGAGAACTTGCGCTGCTCGGCGCGATCGACCCAGAGCGCAAGGTCCGTGAGCGATTGGCCATCCGCGGCCTCGGGGGCATGCCCGAACGCGGTGACGAAGGCTTGGTTGACGCTGGTAATCTCCAATCCGTCCGCACTCATCAGCGCGCTCGGCACGGGCGAGAGATCGAACGCCTTGGCGAAGCGCTCCTCGCTGTGGCGCAGCGACATCTCGGCTTTACGGCGATCCTCCAGGTCAGCGAAGGTGAACAGCATGCACAGCTCGATGCCGCCCGGGCCCGGCATCTCGATGGCGTGTCCGGCCACGATCACATAGCGGCCCTTCCCGCAAGGCGTGGCAAGTTGCGCCTCCATCTGCGGAATCGTGTGGCCCGCGTGCAGGCGATGGATCGCCATCACGCGACGCTCGGCCTCGCGCAGCAGATCGATTTCGCAGAAGGTCCGACCGAGCACGTCATCATGATGGTAGCCGGTGAGGTCGAGGAAACCATGGTTGACCCGCACGAAGCGCAGATCGCTGATCCGGCAGATGATCGCTGGGGCCGGGTTGGCGTTGAACATGCGCTCGAACCGAGCCTCGGCCTGGTAGCGTTCGCTCACATCTTGCATGACCAAGGCA
This sequence comes from Methylobacterium sp. E-025, assembly GCF_022829705.1. Lineage (NCBI taxonomy): Bacteria > Pseudomonadati > Pseudomonadota > Alphaproteobacteria > Hyphomicrobiales > Methylobacteriaceae > Methylobacterium > Methylobacterium sp. E-025. Next base: position 311 of record NZ_JAKSYR010000042.1, on the reverse strand, counting down.
AGACCCGTCGGCGTGCCATCCGCATCCGTGGTCACCAAGCTACGGATACGGTGCATCCACTTGTGTGACGGATCCCGGGTTGGGACTAGCTCCACCACGACGTCGCGGAACACCTCGCCGGCAAGCACCCGGTCAAGGGGATGTTGTAGCGGGCCGATCTCCCGGTGATTGCGGTAGTGCAACTTGAAGTTCGTGCGGTACTCCGACACGGTGGCGCCGAGATCGTCGGCATCGGCAACCCCATGCATCATCACGGCGGCGGCGTTCGCGTAGGAGATCGTCTGATCCGGCTCGATCAGGATCACACCTTC
>NZ_JAKSYR010000038.1:0-630 GCF_022829705.1 Methylobacterium sp. E-025 | reverse complement strand
TGGAGAACGCGATCGCGGCGGTGGAGGCGGTGGCTGACGAGGAACGAGGTCGGCGGGACCGGTAGATCGGTCTTAGGTTAGCAAGCTCACCCACAGCGACGAGGTAACGAAGCCGTGATCGCGTGCGATTGAATTTTGCATTCAGGCACGGACCTTTCAGTCAGCTTGGCAGTATCTGAGCATGGCCGAGCACCAAACCACCCGTCTGCGAGAGCTTGCCGACGCTCTCAACATACCCCTGGACAAGTTCTGGGCTGCTGTGCCGGAGGGCGACCCCGGTGAGGCGGTGATGGTGCTTCGGCTTTGGTCTGCGATCACGGACCCACAGGCCCGCAACCGGGTTCTTGACTGTCTCCGTGCTGAAGCCGAACGCGCTGGCTTTCGAGAGTAGAAGCAGTTGCCATCGGCTCAATCGGCTTCCTCAACCGGCGGCTCATCCTCACCCAGCCAGATCCCCGCGAACGTCAGGGCCGCGGTGTAGACGGTAAGGCTCCTCTCGTTACGAACGAGGACGGTGTAGAACTGCGTGTCGCCATCCTTTGGCAATTGGTCTCTAGCGATCGCCGGAAGCGCATGCATCGCCTCTAAACGAATGTCGTCAGGTCCTTCACACTCGTGGCCGACCGCATC
>NZ_JAKSYR010000037.1:0-94371 GCF_022829705.1 Methylobacterium sp. E-025 | reverse complement strand
AACGCGTTTCCCCCGTGGGGCTGGCGACGTCAATGGCGAAATGGTGGAACGTGGGGAAGGGAATAAACGGGTGGGTACCCGGGTTGAAGGGGAGGGGGGGGCGGGGGCCAAACAAAAAACCGGGACGGAACGGGGACCTTGGGGGGAAGCCAAATGAACCCGCGGGGAAGAAGTGGGGGGGCCGTTGGGGGGTGGGCAACGGGGACGCTTGAGGGGGGGGGCCCTTTTTGGAAACCGGGGGGGGCCCCCCCCCCCCCCCCCCCCCTCCCCCCTGTCGTTTATGTTTGCGATTAGCTACGGCTTGCAACAAGCCGAGCATAAACCTTTGGCTGAAGATCAAATGCCCGATTTAAAAAATTTAGATAATGTCTACCTAGTCCTGGCCTTCGTGGTACCTGGTCTAGTAATTTCTGTCGTAAGGGCTCAATTCATTACCGGCAGAACTCTGAAGCAAAGCGAAAACATCCTATTTTTTATATCGATATCAGCTTTTTATTATGCTATAGCTCTGCCGATCATCGAAGTTTTAATCGAGGCCGATCTGACCGGATGGAAAAGAGGGGTATCATGGATATCGGTGTTCGTTTGCGGTCCCACCATCTGCGGATTGCTTCTCGGTTTGATTGCGCAACGTGGCATCGGTCGATGGGTTGCTCATAAGCTGGGTGTTAATCCAATCCATAGCTCACCAACTGCGTGGGACTATAAATTCTCAAGCGATAGAGGGCCTCGGTTTGTCCTCGTGACTATGGACGGTGCGAAGGTCGGCGGAATTTTTGGGGAAAAGTCGTTTGCTGCCTCAGATCCGACAGAGCGAGACATCTACCTTGAGGAAATCTGGGATGTGTCCGAAGCTGGTGAATGGTCACAACGACCTGAGCGAGTCGGTATCCTGATCCCAGCGAAGCAAGTGAAATTGATCGAGTTCTGGGAAGCGCCGTAGGAGCCATGAATGAGCGACCGTAAGAACCTTCCTCCCAATACAAGCACGCACGGCTACCAGCCACGCCCGGCAAATGACGGTTACCAGCCGCGCCCGGTCCTTCAGGCGCCGGATAGACCGAACCCAGGAGCCGGGTATCAGCCTGCCACAGGCGGTGGGCGGCCTCCGGTTCCCACAACGGGCACAGGCGTCAAGCCGACCAAGTAGCAGGGAGTCATGCCAGCCCCGCGAGATTCTGCATACTTCTGGGGTTCACCCTGCCCGAGAACTGGGGTCCATCGTTAGCCTTGGCGCCATCTAACTTGCTACGAAACAACAAGATTTAACTGGGCAAGATAGATGGCGCGCCCTGCGGGAGTCGAACCCGCCTCTTCAGCGTGAAAGGCTGACGTCCTAACCGATAGACGAAGGGCGCTGGCGCTTGGCCGAGGTTTCTATAGTCGGGCCGCGGGCGGAGGGCAACGGGCGGATCGTGGCTTGTGCGGCGGCGGCGGGCGCGGGCCGGTTTGTCGCGGATGGGGCGGGATGGCGGCGCCGGGCGGGTGCGGCAACTTCGCCCCGGCCGTGCTAACGCTGCCGCTTCGCGCGCCTTGGCGGGGCGCTGTTTTCCTGCGCGGCCGCGCGCAGCACGGGTCTGGAATGGTTGGGCGGATGGCGAGCGAGAGCGACGACGGCGGCGACGGCGGGCGGCCGACCGGGTCCGAGGTGCGAAAGCCCGGCTTCGGCAAGGCCGATCATGGCAAGCCAGGGCATGGGAAGCCCGGCTTCGGCAAGCCGAGCCACGGCAAGCCGGGTTACGGCAAGCCCGGCTTCGGAAGACCCGCTTTCGGAAAACCCGGCTTCGGCAAGCCCGCCTACGGTCAGCGGCCGCGGCCGGCCGGGCCGCAGCCGGCGCACGAGGGCGCCGCGGTGATCTACGGCTTCCACCCGGTGGTGCAGGCGATGGGCAATGCCGAGCGGATCCTGCACCGGCTGCTCGCCACCGAGAACGGCGCCGCGCGCCTCGTGGAGGAGCTGGGCACCCTGCGGATCGAGCCCGAGCTGGTGCGGCCGTCCGACATCAACCGGCTGCTCGGGGCGGATGCGGTGCACCAGGGCCTCTACCTCGAGGCGGAGCCCCTCGCCTCGCCCGGCCTCGACGCGCTGCCGGCCGATGCGCTGCTGCTGGCGCTCGACCAGATCACCGATCCGCACAATGTCGGGGCGATCGTGCGCACCGCCGCGGCCTTCGGCGTCACCGGCATCGTCACGACCGCGCGCCATGCGCCGGGCGCCACCGGCGTGCTGGCGAAATCCGCCTCCGGCGGCCTGGAGCACGTGCCGTTCCTGGTGGTGCGCAACCTCGCCGAGGCGCTGATCGCCCTCGGCGCGCAGGGTTTCACCCGCATCGGCCTCGATTCCGACGCCGAGACCGGCCTCGACACGCTGACCCCGACGCGGCCGGCGGTGATCGTGCTCGGCGCCGAGGGCAAGGGGCTGCGCGAGCGCACCCGCGCCTGCTGCGACGTGCTCGCCAAGATCCCGTTCACCGGCGAGATCCGCAGCCTCAACGTCTCGAACGCCGCCGCGATCGCCCTCTACGCCCTCGGCCGTTAGTTTGCGATCTGGCGACGCGGGACACACCCGCCTCGCCCGGTCGCAAACGGTCAGATGCCGTGGCCGGCGACCTCGCGGGCGACGGCGCGCCGGCCGATGTCGCGGCGGCAGAACCCTTCCGGCCAGTCGATCCGGGCGACCGCCGCGTAGGCGCGGGCCTGCGCCTCCAGCACGCTGTCGCCGAGCGCGGTGACCGCCAGCACCCGGCCGCCGTCGGCGAGGATGGCCTCGCCCTCGGCCCGGGTTCCGGCCTGGAACACCAGGGCGCCGTCGCGCTCGGCATCGGCGATGCCGCGGATCGTCGAGCCGCGCACCACCGTGCCGGGATAGCCGGCCGCCGCCATCACCACGGTCAGCGCCGCGCGCGAGGCGTCGAACTCCAGGCAGACGCCGGTGAGGTCGCCGTCGCAGGCCGAGAGCAGCGCCGGCACCAGGTCGGAGGCGAGCCGCGGCATCAGCACCTGCGCCTCCGGGTCGCCGAAGCGGGTGTTGTACTCGATGAGCTTGGGGCCGTCCGCGGTCAGCATCAGGCCGGCATAGAGGATGCCGGTGAACGGCGTGCCGCGCGCGCGCATGCCGTCGAGCGTCGGCTGGATGATCGTCTCCATCACGGTCCGCTCGATCGCCGGCGTGACGATGCCCGCCGGCGAATACGCGCCCATGCCGCCGGTGTTGGGACCGCGGTCGCCGTCGAAGACCCGCTTGTGGTCCTGCGCCGTGCCCATCGGAATCGCCCGCGTGCCGTCGCACAAGGCGAAGAAGCTCGCCTCTTCGCCGAACAAGCATTCCTCGATCACGACTTCCGCGCCCGCCTCCGCGAACAGCGCCCGCAGCGCGCCCTCGGCCTGCTCCACCGTCTCGGCGACGGTGACGCCCTTGCCGGCGGCGAGCCCGTCGGCCTTCACCACGATCGGGGCGCCCGCGGCGCGCACGTGCGCGAGGGCGGGATCGAGCGCGGCGAAGCGGCCGTAGCCCGCCGTCGGGATGCCGCGCTCGGTGCACAGCTCCTTGGTGAAGCCCTTCGAGCCTTCGAGCTGCGCGGCGGCCTTCGTCGGGCCGAAGGCGCGGATGCCGGCCCGCGTCAGGTCGTCCACGAGGCCGGCGACCAGCGGCGCCTCGGGCCCGATCACGACGAGGCCGATGCGCTCGGCCTCGCAGAAGCTGCGGACCGCGCCATGGTCGGCGACGTTCAGCTCCGGCCGGTTCTCGCCGTGCTGCGCGGTGCCGGGATTGCCCGGCGCCGTAAGCAGCCGGGTGCAGAGCGGGCTTTTCGCGAGGGCATAGGCGAGGGCGTGCTCGCGGCCGCCGTTGCCGATGAGAAGGATGTTCATGCGATCAGGATGTTCCCGAAATCCGGGAGCGGGGAAAGGGCCGTTTCGCACGAAGGCGCGCGTCGTGCACCGGATCCACCGTCGCGCGGCGGCCTTTGACCTCGGCGCCGCGTCCGCATAGCACTCTCGCCATGGCCCTCGTCCCGCCCCCCGCCCCCCGCAGGTCGCCGCCGGCCGCGGACGTCCCGCCCGCGGCCGTGCTGGTCGCCAACCAGCCGGAATGGTCGGTGGGCGACCTCGCCTCGGCGCTCAAGCGTACCCTGGAGGACGCCTTCGGGCACGTGCGGCTGCGCGGCGAGATCTCGGGCTTCCGCGGGCAGCACGGCTCGGGGCACGCCTACTTCTCGCTCAAGGACGGCAACGCCCGCATCGACGCGGTGGTGTGGAAGGGCACCTTCAATCGCCTGCGGCAGAAGCCGCAGGAGGGGCTCGAGGTCGTCGCCACCGGCAAGATCACGACGTTTCCCGGCAAGTCCTCGTACCAGATCGTCATCGAGAGCCTCGAGCCGGCCGGCATCGGCGCCTGGATGGCGCTGCTGGAGGAGCGCAAGCGCGCGCTGGCGGCCGAGGGTCTGTTCGCGGCCGAGCACAAGCGGGCGATCCCCTTCCTGCCGCAGGTCGTCGGCGTGGTGACCTCGCCGACCGGCGCGGTGATCCGCGACATCCTGCACCGGCTGGAAGACCGGTTCCCGCGCCCCGTGCTGGTCTGGCCGGTGCGCGTGCAGGGCGACGGCGCGGCCGAGGAGATCGCCGCCGCCATCCGCGGCTTCAACGCGCTGCCGGCCGGCGGCGCGATCCCGCGGCCGGACGTGCTGATCGTCGCCCGCGGCGGCGGCTCGATCGAGGACCTGTGGGCGTTCAACGAGGAGGCGGTGGTGCGCGCCGCCTTCGAGAGCCGGATCCCGCTGATATCGGCGGTCGGGCACGAGACCGACACCACGCTGATCGACTTCGTCTCCGACCGGCGCGCGCCGACGCCGACCGGCGCCGCCGAGATGGCGGTGCCGGTGCGGGGCGATCTGCTGCTCACCCTCGACGACCTGACCCGCCGCCGCCGCGGCGCGGTGGAGCGCAAGCTCGACCGCCTCGGCGCGGATTTCCGCTCGGCGCTGCGGGCGATGCCCGGCGCCGACGCGTTCCTGGCGGGCAAGCGCCAGCGGCTCGACCTCGCCGAGGCCCGGCTCGCGCCGGCGCTCGCGGGCAACGCCCGCGCCTTCCGCGAGCGGTTCTCGCGCCTGCTCGACCGGCTCGTGCGGCATCCGCCGGAACTGGTTCTGGCCCGGGCGCGGGCGCGGCTCGCGGCGATCGACCATCGGCCGCGCCAGGCGCTCGCCAACCACGCGACCCGCAAGGGCGACGCGCTCGCCGCGCTGAGCCACCGGCTGGTTGTCGCGCGGACGACGACGCTGCGCCGGGCCGAGACCGAGACCGCCCGGTCGCGCGAGCGGCTGGCCGCGTCGCACGCGCGGATGGTGCAGGCCGGGGCCGGGTTGATCGAGCGCCGCAGCGCCCGGCTCGAACGGGCCGGCGGCCTCCTCGGCAGCCTCGGCTACCGCGCCGTGCTCGCCCGCGGCTACGTGCTGGTCCGCGACGGCGCGGGCGCGGCGCTGCGCTCCGGCCTCGGATTGCCGGCGGGCACGCCCGTGACGCTGCAGTTCGCCGACGGGCTCGTGGCGGCCAGGACCGAGGGGGAAGCGGCCGCACCCGCGCCGGAGGGCGCCCCGCCGGCGCGGAAGCGCGCCCCGCGCCGGGCCAAGGCCGCGCCGGCCGCACCCGCGCCGACCGCCGCGCAGGGCTCGCTGTTCGAGGCGTAGATCCCGACGACAAAAGACCCGGCGATCGCGCGGGCTCAGCCCGGCCGGCGGTAGTGGTAGCGCAGCAGCTCGGTGCGAAATCCGAGACCGTCGTAGAGCGCGCGGGCGGCTTCGTTCTCGGCCACCACCTGGAGGCAGGCGCCGGTCGCGCCGTTGGCGCGGGCCCAGCGCATCAGGGCGCCGACGGTGCGGCGGGCGTGGCCCTGCCCGCGCAGCCGCTCCGGCGTCGCGACGGACTCGATCACCGCGAGCGATCCGCAGATCACCGCGTAGCCCATCGAGGCGGTCTCGCCCGCCCGCTCCAGGGCGGCGAAGGCGCGGGGGCCGCGGATGCGGCCGGTCATCGCGGCGTAGATCGCGGCGGCCTCCGCGCCCGCGCCGGCAAGCCGGGCGCGGAGCGCGAGCCAGCCGGCGTCGGGCGCCGGCACCAGCCGCACGGCCGGATCGAGCCCGGCCGGCACCCCGTCGAGGGCGGCGAACAGGGTGAGCGCATGGCCTTCCGCGCCGTAGCCCCGGTCCGCGAGCGGTTGGTCGAGCTCCGGCGCGAGGCTGACCACCCGCACGATCGACGGCTGGCCGAGCGCCGCGTATTCGCGCTCGCAGGCCGCGATCGCCGTGGCGGCGGGCCCGCGCGGCCCGCGGGTGGGATTGAGCGAGTTCGTCCGCCGGGTCGGCCCGCCCGAGGCGCGCAGCAGCCATCCGTCGAGGTGATCTTGACGGGTCGCGGGCCATGCGTCGCGGCAGGCCGCTTCCGCCGTCCAAGCGAGGTCGTCGTGCTGTGACATGTCTTGTCCGCGGGCTGCCCGGGGGGCGGTTCCTATCACGCACGGAGGCGGACCCGACCGCCCAGACTCTTAACGTGTGGTTGTATCGACGAAGTCGAAACCGTATGTGAATTGTTGCTCGACGTTTCCGATCCTCATGACACCTTTGGCAGGCCGATGGAATTCGACGGCATCGACGAGAGAGGACATGCGGCGGAAGAGCTGCATGCCGCCCTCCAGGCGTCGGGCGTCGTCGGCACCTGGGACTGGAACTCGGTCACGCGTCGCGTGCGCTACGACCGGGGGGCCGCCGAGCTCCTGGCGGGCGACGCCGCTTTGGCCGGGCGCGAACTCGAGTTCGACGAGGCGGTCGCTGGCATCCACCCCGACGACCTGCCGTGGATGACGACCGAGGTGCAGCGCGCGATGCGCGTCGGCGGCCTCGTGCTGGCGGAGTACCGCGCCGGGATGCTCTCCGGGCAGCCGCGCTGGGTCTTGAGCCGCGGGCGGGTCTTCCACGATCCGCATGGCCGGCCCGTGCGAAGCACCGGCATCCTGATCGACATCACCGAAGGGCGGAAGGCCGAGGCCGGCTACGTGGTGGCCGCGCCGGATCCGGAGCAGGAGGCGCCGCTGCTGCGCGCCGCCGACCTCTGCATCGCGCTGCACGCCGCGGTCGCCGAGAGCGGGTCCGAGGCCCTGCGCGGCATGACCGACCGGCTGCTGTTCCAGATCGGCCGCGAGATCGCGCAGGCCGAGCGCGAGGCCTCGCGGCACTAACGGCGTCGGCTCGGCAGGTCTGCGCTTGGCGGGTCCGCGCCGGGCGGGCTTGACGGCGGCGATGGGGTTTGCGACGCGCCCGGCGATGCCGCGCCCTGCGGCACGCGTCCTGCCTGAGGGCGCGCGTGCCGCGACCAGGAGAGACCCGTGACCACGACGATCGCCAGCGACCAGCTGCTCCACCTCGTCTTCGGCGGCGAGCTCGAGGACATCGAGGGCATCCGGTTCAAGGACCTCGCCGGCCTCGACATCGTCGGCATCTTTCCCGACTACGCCTCGGCCAAGGCGGCGTGGCGCGCCAAGGCCCAGGCCACCGTCGACAGCGCGCAGACCCGGTACTTCGTCGTCCACCTCCACCGCCTGCTGGAGCCGTAGGGCGCCGGCTGTGCAGAGCGCGGGCCGGCGCGGCGCCGGCCATTGTGACGGTTCGACCGCGCTGATAAGAGCCCGATCGACGCGGATGCCGACGGGCCTGTCGATCGGCCGGTCGTTCCAGGTCTTCAGGACGTGTCTCGGCCCGAGACCCCAAATGTTGAGCCCGCAGGCATGAAGTCTTCGATCAAGATCATCGCCGGCAATGCCAGCCGGCCCTTGGCGGAGGCGATCGCCGGATACCTGGAACTGCCGCTCGCCAAGTGCATGGTCCGGCGCTTCGCCGACATGGAGATCTTCGTCGAGATCCAGGAGAACGTGCGCGGCGAGGACGTGTTCATCGTCCAGTCGACCTCCTACCCGGCCAACGACCACCTGATGGAGCTGCTGATCATGATCGACGCCGCGCGTCGGTCCTCGGCGCGGCGCATCACGGCGGTGATCCCGTATTTCGGCTACGCCCGGCAGGACCGGCGCACCTCCGGCCGCACCCCGATCTCGGCCAAGCTCGTCTGCAACCTGATCACCGAGGCCGGCGCCGACCGCGTGCTGACGCTGGACCTCCATGCCGGCCAGATCCAGGGCTTCTTCGACATCCCGACCGACAACCTGTTCGCCGCCCCGGTGATGGTGCGCGACATCAAGGAGCGGCTGACGAGCACCGACCGCATGGTGGTCTCGCCCGACGTCGGCGGCGTGGTCCGCGCCCGCGCGGTCGCCAAGCGCATCGACGCGTCGCTGGCCATCGTCGACAAGCGCCGCGAGCGCGCCGGCGAGTCCGAGGTGATGAACATCATCGGCGACGTCGAGGGCCGCTCCTGCATCCTCGTCGACGACATCGTCGATTCCGGCGGCACCCTCGTCAACGCGGCCGAAGCCCTGCTCAACGCCGGCGCCAAGGAGGTCTCGGCCTACATCACCCACGGGGTGCTCTCGGGCGGCGCGGTCTCGCGCATCGCCGCCTCCCGGATGAAGGAGCTGGTGATCACCGACTCGATCCAGCCGACGCAGGCCGTCAAGCTCGCCCGCAACATCCGCGTCGCGACGATCGCCCCGCTGCTTGGCGAAGCCATCGGCCGGACCGCGACCGAGGCCAGCGTGTCGAGCCTGTTCGACTGACACCCGCGCATCCTCCCCCCTACCCGTCCCGTCCCCGCACGAAGCCCCGCGAGATCAGCCAGCTGCGCTCGCGCGCCCGGCGGTCGGCTTCGAGCAGGTCGGAGAGCGCGTCGGCGATGACGCAGCGCAGGGCGAGGTCGGCGTCGCCCGCGCTGGTGAGGAGGTAGGCGCGGGCGATGTCCTCGACCGGGCAGCGGCCGGGCGGCAGGTCGGCCCGGCGGGCGGGAGCGGAGGCGACGGGCATGGGGTGCGACTCGTTTGAGAACATAACGAGAACACACCAGATCGGTTAAGGTTCGGTCAAGGGGGCGCGGAAGGGGGCGGAGACGGGGTCGGCTCGCCCGAGCCGGGATGCGGCCCCATCCGCCGGCGGTCGTGCTCGATCGCGAAGACGTGGGCGTAGAGGTTGGCGACCCAGCGTCGGCCTTCCACGGTGAGGTCGAGGGCGCGGATCGCGTCGCCGATCACCGGCTCGACCTTGCCCCAGAAGAAGCTCGGGTAGCGCTCGGCCAGATCCGCCGGGTCGACGTAGCCGAGCGGCTCGCACAGGCCCGCCTCCTTCAGCTCGTGGAACAGCGCGTTGAGCTTGCGCGGGTAGAGCGGATCGCCGAGCTGGCCGATGAGGTCGGCCGCGCGCATCAGCCCGGCCTCCGTCGCGGTCTCGGCGTGGTCGCCGTCGTCGGGCACCGGGAAGCGCGTCAGCTCGATCGCGCGGGCCACGCGGCCGGCATCGACGAACTCGTGGTCGGAAAAGCGCTCCCACACCGCGATCTTCGAGCGCTCGACGTGGTGCGCCGTGAGCCCGGCATCGGACGCCCCGCGCGGCAGCCCGACGGTGGTGCCGGCGCGGTCGATCACGAACCGGGTGCGCGTGTCGCCGGCACAGACGCCGCGGACGTAGCCGATGTCGTGGTAGAGCGCGGCCAGGATCGCGTGCAGCCAGTCGCGCGGCGACACCCCCTGCGCCACGAAGCGCCCGCGCAGGATGTCCTGGGCGACCAGCGTCACCAGGGTGGTGTGGTAGGCGTCGTGGTAGAGCGCGTCGCTCTGCACTATCCGCTCGATCGTCAGGCGCGCCGATTCCTCGATCACCTCGACATAGCCCGGCTCCCGGCTGCCGAAGGTGCGCCGGTAGACCAGGGCGAGGTGCTCGCCGAGCGCGTTGGCGAGGAGCTTTGTGGCGTCGACCATTTTTTTTCTCGATGAAGAGCTGCAGCTCAAGTCACTCTAGCAATGCTCTATACTTTAGGCGAAGGGTATCGTATATTTCTCTATACTGTAATTTAGACTTCGCAAGCAACATAGTCTTGAAATCTTGATCTGTTAAGCAGATGATATAACCCTTTTGTCGGCTGGAAGCATCTCTCAAACGCTTCATTAAAAGACTATGATCATCAATTTTTCTACAGGCAATTATACCAAATTTTCCGCGATTATTATCAAATCTGCCGAGCAGCTGGTCTATTTCTGGATTCGCAATAGCGGATAAATAGTTTTTACACTCGACAATAACAGTGTTGGCGTTTAATAATGAATCATTGCGACGCTGAGCAAAAAACTCTGTATCGGCAGCATTTGTATAAACAATATCTACTCGTTTTCTACCGTCATAGATTTCCCATTCTTTGTGCGGTTGAGTTAAATCAGGATAAAATAAGATCGTTAAAACGCCCATTATGAATCGGTGATATTCATCAGCAGCCTTTGCGCCAGAATCGATTTCATCAAATATGTCGATAAGAGATTCGGAAATCGTGTTAATTGATAGATCTTCGTTGTCAAATGAGATCATAGATTTGTGACGTTTTGCAATCTCTTTATATGACGCAAGCAGTTCTGGATGAGCCAGCGCCATTTCTGCAATATACGGCTTTGATTTTGGGTTTTCTTCTCTAACATCTCCTTTGAAGACTTTCCGTACTCCTTTTATTACTTGCACAAGAGAGCTGCCTGCCCTCAAATTTTCAGCAACAAGGTAGTCAGTAATTTGTTTGTTATAGAACTCCTGGCTATCTAGCGATAATTTACGGCGAACAATGTATTTCGGCACAAGTATGACAGGACTATCGTCTATATATGGGAGATTAACATATTTTGATACCCAATTTCGTTTTGATCGATCCCATAAAGATGGACCTGAGTAGGTTTGAACAGGAACGCCATATAAATCGCATTGTTGCTGAGTGTACTCGACGAGCAATTATCGAATAATATTAGTTGTCAAATCAGAGATTTTATCTCTGTCTATGCCCTCGACATAAAGAGCCATGTCAGCCAAGTCGGTCAGCAATCCTGATTGAAAGGCCTTGCTATGAATAATAGCTGAAATCAACTGACCGGATTGACCTCGGCAAACGCCTCGCCCGTTTGGATCCGCTGCCGACACTCCCAAAAACGTTTCTTGAGGCTCCGTAAGATGAGACATCAAAGCGATGGCTCTGTCGTGCTCACCAGAACGCAGTGATTTCAGCACCTCTTCGAAAAAAAAAAATATAGTCAGAGGCTCTTGCCGCCCATAGGTCGGATGCAATTTCGATCGCATAGGGGTCAACATAAACCGGAGTATCATATTCATTGCTGATATCTACAAAGTCTAATTGATACTGCGATTTTTTAATTCCAAAGTGTACGGAGAACCTAGGCATGATGGAGATCCCAACTTCATGTCCGTGTGCTTTGTCTCCATGATAACAGCTACGATCCCAAATCGTCCGCATTCACGGGCGATTGCTGAGTTAACCACAGGATATCACCTGAGGTTGTTGTTTGCGCTTGGTGCGACTCTAGCGAAATAGAGAGCAAGTCATGTGCGATTCGCTGTTAGTAAAAACGTCATCGAGTTATGTATGAATCACCTTCCCATAAGCATCCAGCACGCTCTCGTGCATCATCTCGGACAGCGTCGGGTGCGGGAAGACCGTGTGCATCAGGTCTTCCTCGGTGGTCTCGAGGTTCATGGCGACGACGTAGAAAGCCATGCATTGATAGTGCCTTAAGGGACAACCGACGTCTAGGGCTGAGGCAGGGGTAGAACGCGACAGGGCGCTCTCAAGGAACTCGCTGGCACAATCTGGGCACAGTGAGCGGGACACATGGCGACCATCAGGAAGCGGAACGACAAGTGGCACGTCCAGGTGAGGCGTAAGGGGTCTGCTACAGTGACCCGTTCGTTCCTCACCAAGACCGACGCACAGACCTGGGCACGACAGACCGAGACCCAGGCAGACCGAAGGGGCCTCCCGGTAGGCCTCAGGACCCTCGACACCCTCACCGTGGGGGACATCATGGTTCGCTACCGAGACACAGTGACCCCTACTAAGCGTGGCGCTGTACGGGAGGCGATGGCAGTGAAGATGCTTCTAAAGCACAGCATCGCGAAGGTGCCCCTGAGTGCCCTCACGGTTGCCAAGGTGGCGGCGCACCGAGACCACCGACTCCGCACGGTGAAGCCGGCGAGCATCAACCGGGAGTTGGCCCTCTACCGGCACGCCTTCGAGGTCGCCCGCAAGGTCTGGGACGTACCCCTATCCGAGAACCCATTCGCTCTCGTGGTAAAGCCCAAGGTGCTCAATGCCCGGACCCGGCGTTTGGAGGCTGGCGAGTGGGAGGTCTTACGGGACGGATGCCGAAGGTCTCGGAACCCAAACGTCCTGCCCATGGTCGAACTCGGCTTGGAGACCGCTATGCGGCGCGGAGAGGTCCTTCGGTTGCGATGGCAGGACATCGACTGGACCAAGCGCACCCTACTCATCCCGACCACGAAGAACGGCCACGCGAGGACCATACCATTGACAGTGCGAGCCTTCACATTACTCCGGGAGCAGATGGCGGTCGCGGGCTTGGGAGAGCCAAGAGTCTTCCCGACGACTGAGGATGCGATCAAGACGGCGTGGCGGCGGGTCATGAGGCGGGCTCCCCTTGCCGACTTCCGCTACCACGACCTCCGGCACGAAGCCGTGAGCCGCTTTTTCGAACTTGGCCTGAGCATCCCCGAGGTCGCCCTTATCAGCGGCCACCGCGATACCCGGATGCTGATGCGGTATACCCATCTTAGGCCAGAGGCGTTGGCGGACAAGCTAGCGAGGCTTGTTGCGCCGGAGTCGGTCTAGGCGACTGTTACCGGGCGGTGCTCGCGGTGAATGCCGGTTGATCGTTCGCAACGCCATACAACACGAAACGCTGCTTGAATCGCAATTCTTACAACCCGGATCGTGTAAGGTATTATTCGCGTCAGAACAGGGCCACGTGAATTGGGGGAACGAGCGGGCCAAGCCCTACGTTCGATGCGGGTTATTTCCTTACCCAAGGGCTTGTATATCAGTTGTGCCGGCGAACTCATTTAGAGCCATCGGTTGAAGATAATAATACGCAACAGTCTCAGAGAGTTGACCGACAATCAGGCAAGGCCTGCGTGTGTAGGCTGCTGTATGTGTGAATCTGTCTGCGTAACAACTGAACAATAGCTAATGGATATGAAATGAATACGTATACCCCCGAAACTTACCTCAATGAAGGCTATGATGTTACTCCCCTACACCCGAGAACTAAGAAGCCTAAACTACCTCAATGGACATCCATCACACTCGATATCAACGACTTTCAACCACATGGTGAATTTCCGAATGACTTTAACCTTGGCGTGAAGCTGGGGACATCCTCTAACGGTATAGTCGATGTCGATCTTGACTGTGATGCGGCCGTGTTCCTTGGACAATCAATCCTCGACAACGATACCAGGGTTTTCGGACGCGAAAGCAATCCGAGAAGTCACTATCTATACCGGGTTGATGATCCTCAACCGACGAAGAAGTTTAGACATCCCCAGACCGGAAAGACTCTTATCGAGCTTCGCGGAAACGGGGCTCAGACTGTGCTTCCCGGTTCGATCTATGAGTCGGGAGAGCAGATTCGATTCGAGGATGACTCTCTACCGCTGCCCTCGGAGACAGACTGGCGAACACTTCAAGATCAGTGCGGAGCAATCGCTGCCGGTTGTGTGCTCAGTGAATTCTGGGTCGAAGGAACAAGGCATCAACTCGCCGTTGCTCTTGGAGGTTGGGCGGCTCATAGGGGCGTCGAACAACGAAAGATGATCGTCGTAATCACAGCAGTAGCACAATACCGGCAGGACGATGATGTGCGCGATCGTGTCTCGTGCGTCGTTGATAGCTACCGTAAGCACAATAGTAGTGAGCGCGTGGCATGGAAGGCCGATCTGTCGAGCTTCATTCCAGATGAGCGGATTATGAAAAGGATCGGAGAATGGATGAACGCTACGAATGTCCCTCTCACGGATGTAGGGCTTTCAAATGATCGTTGTGCGTTCGATCCTCAGAGCGACATGTCCACGGGAGAAGCGTTCTGCAATTTCATGGATGGCGCACTGGTCTACTGTGACGACCAGAGCACCTTCTATCATAGGACTGGGAATGTGTTCGATCCGGTTCCGGTGGCGGCGGCCAAAAAACTCGCGATCGATTGGATTAAGTCCAGCCAAGACGACATGATCATGAAGGGCGAAGTTGGTAAACTTAAGACGGCTCAATCGATCGCTCGTATCAATGCCATCCTAGAGATTGCTAAGGCTCACACTAACAAGGCATCGCGTGAGTTCGACACTGATCCGTTCATTGTCGGATGCGGGAATGGCGTTCTCGATCTACGGATTGGCGATATTATCGATCCGACCATCATTGTGACGAAGCGCCTTGGAACGAATTTCAACAAGAATGCGGAATGTCCTTTGTTCATGAACTTCTTGGGGCAGGTATTCAATGGGGATAAAGCCAAGATTTCTTTCGTTCAGCGGTCAGTTGGCTATACGTTGACGGGAAAGACAACAGGGCAATGCATGTTCGTTGCTATCGGCACCGGAGCTAATGGTAAATCGACGTTCCTTAAAGTCATCCAATCCCTTCTCGGCGACTATGCTGGGACAGTTCCATCGCATTCGCTGATGCAATCAAAGTTTGGCAATGACAAGTCTGACGATCTTGCTTCATTAGTTGGAAAACGGCTTGTCTGTGCAAGTGAAGGAGAGTCGGGTCAAAGGCTTGCTGTGGCGAAGATCAAGTTGATGACTGGTGGTGATACGATCGCTTGCCGCCCCTTGTATCAGAACTACTTTTACATGCAGCCTGAGTTCAAGGTATGGTTCGCGACGAACGATCTACCAGTCATCATGGGCGGTGACGATGCCATCTGGCGCCGACTACATGTGATCGATTTCCCCGTCAGCTTTAGCGAAGAGCAACGTGATGGCAACCTGTTCGACAAGTTGAGACTTGAATTGCCCGGAATCCTTAATTGGGCTCTCCAAGGCCTTCAAGAACTGGGGACGATGCAGGGCAACTTCCTTAGGCCGCCTGTATCAGTTCAACAGAAGACTGGTGAGTATCGATCCAATAGCGATACGGTAGGTGCTTTTCTAGAGGCGGCTTGTGAGAGAAAGGAAGGTGCAGTGACGATGATGAACCGTCTCCATGAACGGTATACGTCTTGGTGTGACAATAGTAGTATAGAGCCTGTGCCGATGGTTACCTTCGGTAGAGAACTCACACGTCTTGGGCTTCCCGTTAAGAAGCAGTCATTCGGCAATGGCAGGCTTGGAGTATCGCTGAACGAGTTTGGACGGACCTAACGGCCCGTCTCTCCCTTCGGTCGAGGTGATAGACAAGGATGGATGATGGAGGATGATATCCAAACTATCCAACATCTATAATAATTACTAATATCAATACTTAGGGATTGATCTTCCATCATCCATTCTTTCTCTCACAACAAACACCGGAGAAGGAAGGGATGATGGACCTGCATCCTTGTCGGCAGGTAGGTCTATTCAGTCGTTACCCTGACGGGATTAGACGATGGGGTAAGGGTATCACATTGAGCCGCTTGCGGACCAACTCGTTGGTTTCGGAATGTAGCGAAGTCTAGACCTATTCATTCCTTACCGAGCCCAGCCTATGATCGTTCGGCAAGACAATGACAGTCGGCAATGCGTCTATAGAAGTCCAGCTATTAATTCGAGAGTTGGACCAGTATTGATTCTTTACTAGCCAATACGTATTATTCACCGACTAACAGGAACTACGGCCGACGCGGATTGACCTCCTGCAGGTTCAGCCTTGTGCGGCGCTTTGCATCTTACACCCAACAATCTCAATTTAGGATCGAAAGTAAACAACATGTTTGACCGTAACTTCACTGCTGACATTGAGTCTGACGATACCGATCTTTATCTACTCGCCGTTATCGTTGGAAGGGCAATCCGACATCTTGATCATTTAGCTCATCTCGATGCTGTCAGCTTAGATGACATGAAGATGCTGATCGACATCAAGTGTCTGTATTCTATCATAGAAAAGTCCTGCTGCCTTGGCGGCCTAATCAATGCTATCGGAAGCTCGGAATTCGTGTGGGTCGTATCTTCGCTGTATAGCATGAATTGGAGTCGCGAAGAGGGTATGCTGTGCGCGTTCCTTGAATCTCTCTTGCCGGGTTTTGGAGACAACGAGGAAGATGTTGGTGCGCCGGAAGACGAAATCAATCTGACTGACATGACGAAGTGGATGCCGCATGCGAGTCCGGTCGGCACGTAGTCCATGGCACATATATCGATTGCGATCTACGTAGGTCGTAATAGCGAAGGTGCGATCGCCGAGTAACACGAAACACACCTTCGCACGACATCTTGGATTAGCTTACGATCAAGCTCAACTTTTCCCTTCCAGTCGTAGCCGCGCCATAATCAATAGGAACCGGAGCGCTCAATGTTTCAATTACCTTTCCGTCCATGTCATATCGTATCGCATGGATTTCGCTGTAGTTCACAACAATCGAAGTCGGCCGATCGAAGTATGGTATCTTCCGCTTCCAGGTGTCATTCTCATACTTCGCGAGCCGAGCCTCTAAACCGTCAAGGGCTTGCTGCAGGTAGGTATGCTCTCCCTGGCTCCGGTCTAAGTCCAATCTGAGAAGGTTGCTGATGCCTATCAACCCTGCAAAAGTGATGGACGTTGGGATTGATCGCTCACAAGTGATGACTCCATGCGGGATGAAAACCGGTTTGTTCGTCATCGTTGGCTCTCCATGAACAAACGAGCGGCACTACCCTCGATCCGATCTTGCCAAGCAAGCTTCTTTCGCCAGCCCCTGGGGATACCTGAGAGACCGTAGATAGCGCCTGCAATCTGTCCTGTGATCGCTCCTGTAGTGTCGGCATCGTCCCCGAGGTTGACCGCCTTCAAGACCGCTTCCGGAAACGTCGTCGATGTCCCGACGCACCAAAGGGCCGCTTCAAGCGAGTGGAGGACGTAACCGGAGCTTCGGATGTCGGTCCGCTGAGCCCCGTCCCATGACCCGTCCATGATCGTGCGAACACCGTCACAGAACCGATGCCCGTAGGATGGCCTTAGAACGTCGGAGAGCGGCTTTCCATAGATCGCGTCGGCAAGTATCAAAGCGAAGGTTTCACAGGCGTCCACGGCCTCGACAGCACCATGGGTGGTGTAGCTTTGGCGTCTTGCCGCGTCTCTGAGTCTGACGGGATCGTTCCAGAACCGGACGGCGATCGGGGCAAGGCGCATCAGCGATCCATTTCCGGCCGTCATGGGATCGGAAGGGCCAGCGTGAATTTCCCCGGTCTGTTCGAACCGTGCGAGGGCCGTCGAGGTCACGTTGCCAATATCGAAGCAGCGCCCGGTGACGGAGTTCTCGCCATCCCGGAACCATCTAACGAAGCGTTCCAACAGGTCGCGTTCATCGAGGTCGTCTCGGGCAATCAGACTGTCGGCAAGGCACAACGCCATCGCCGTGTCGTCTGTCCATTCGCCGGCTCTGAGGTCGAAGGGACCACCGCCGACGATATCGGTGACTGGTTCGAAGCTGCCACGAGGCTTGAACTCTATGGTCGTGCCAAGGGCGTCACCGATAGCGAGACCAACCAGTGATCCAACGGCACGATCACGAGTTCCGCCTACAGTAGTTGCTATCTGCGACGGCGGTTCACTGTGGCTACCAAAGACCGTCCGAAGGGGATGGCATTCATCGTGGTCCATACATGCGTGCTCCATGATAGAGTATGCGTGATACGTCCACCAACAGCGATATTTCAGTCGGGCGATCTTACGCTAACGAAGGCTTCGATCATTGCGACGACCGCTCTAGCGTCATCCTCGTTAAGTTGGCGGAATGCGTAATCGAGCTTGGCTTTTAGTTCTATTTTTACTCTGTCAGTGCTAAAGTCATCGAAGAGATAGACGATCGGAACGTTGATACCATCACAAATCTTCTGCATGGTTTCGAGCGTTGGCATGTTTCGTCCCCGCTCGATGTTGCTGATCGTATCCTTCGTCTTGCCCACGATTTCGGCAAGCCTCTCCTGACTGAGACCGGCATGTTCGCGCGCCGTCTTCACCCGCTTGCCGATCGATACGTTCAACAGCCCTTGCATAACGGGCAGTGTCATCGCCCGGCCGAGCTTGAAAACTAAGCCATATTCCGTTAATTCGCAATACACGGAATATGGTTACGACTTAGCAGGGGGTATGCGATGGCGTTCGGTGGCAAGCCGCAGGGAAAGACCTACCAGCCGTTCGTCACAACCGATGATGATGATGTGGTAGTCAAAAGCATTAGTAAGCGAGGAAACGACTATTACGCTAAGTTCGGCAAGCGAAGAAGTATCTTTGGCCAAGAAAGGCACATCGGGTCGGCAACTGGTAAAGGTACCAAGATAGGATCAATTCTAGGAACGACCTATCGAGTAGAATGGGAGTGCGACTGATCTAACCATTCGTAAGCGCCATCTTACACAGGAGTTAATCATGGTCGGTTGGTTCGAACTGTTCCATTACACGTTGGTTGGTTTAGGAGTCGTATTCCTCGTTGCCTTACTTTACACCGGCTGGCAAAAGATAGTTGAGTTGATCTTACTCATTTATAGCAAGCGCGTGGCGGAAGCCGTCGATGATACGGTTACCGAAGAGCGCGAGGTTCATCACATTCACCACGTAAGCTACGCTGAGGAACCGTTGTATCGGCCCCAGGCTGCAAGGACTGTTCGAGTCTCGCCCGTCGAGTATCATCAGGTGAAACAGGTGGTCGAACAGCCGCGTGCCATAACCCGTGTGAAGCGAAGCTGCTAGTTGAGGCTGTCCTGTTCGAAGCCAGCACTATGATAGTAAGAGAGTAATACGATGTTTCTGCGCATTCCCATCATCGTAGCTGCGGCATCTGTCTGCACTCTCGCGACATTAGTAGTTGGAGCGTTGGCTGATGATCTTGGTGCCATAGCGGGTGTCTGGGCTCTCGATAAGGAAGCGTGCAGGATCAAGCCTTCCGACTTCGATGATCGGTTGAAGGTCACCGCCGTGGGGAAGAATGGTGGTTCGGAGTCTGATTGCCGGGCATCTACCATTAGGTCGGCAGGGTCGCGCATCCAGTTTCAGAACGCCTGTCTCTCGGAGGGCGAACGATCGAAATCGAAGGTGACGGTCGAAGTCGCCTCCCCGGATCGGATCACGTGGAGAGAAGGGAAAGCGCCGCCGACCACCTACGTCCGGTGTGATGGCGTGTCAGGGGCACAGCAGAAGGCCCAAGTGGCGGCTACGGCGTCATCCTTTGAAACCGGATCGTTCAGTCTGTCCTCGCACGGCTACAGCGCCACGATCACGAGCTTGACGGGTGCCGACACGCAAAACGCGACGATGACAGGGCAGGTGACCAGAGCGGACGCTACCGAGGAATGTGAACGGAACTCTCCTGGCGGTGAGGGCCTGAAACCGAAGGCACTACAGAAGTGTGTTGCCGAAACCATGAAGGCCGAAGCCGGCAAGACACATACGGCGACAGCGGATTGCAAGGCTCGGACGATCGTAGCGAGCTTCGGCGGCCGGTTCACGATCGTTGGTGTGGATGAATATGGTAGCGCCCGCATCTTCGATTCGAAGCGTCAGGACATCGGCGGGACTACCGCTTCCGGCGCACCGTCGATTCAAGGGCAGTTCGAGAAGCTGTGCCCGGCGATGTTCGAAAAGTTGAAGCGGAAGGGCGTTTGAAGCGCGGAACGCAAACGAATACCGGCGAGGGCTGCTTCCGACCCAACCCAGCCGCCCGGACCGCCATCGGCATTTCTCCAACGCAGCCGTTCGTCAGGCCTCCGGCAACTTCGGCTCGGGGTGGCGAACGGAAGTTGATCGGCGGCCATAAAGCGGACGTTCGACCTTGCGCGGCTAGGGGTGAACCCGGTCGGCAGCAGGTGCGTGTCACCGATCAAGGCGACGGCCAGGGCCGCGAGGGTGGCCGCGATGCTTAGGCCCACCGTCACGGTCGAGGCCAGGCACTGGAGGGGACGGCGACGCGCACGCTGGGGCGGACCTTGGTTGCCGGCAGGCCCGCCGTGGGAGCCGCGCCTCGTCCACCCGTCCTTCAGCGTCGCTTGGATCGCCCCGCTTCCACGAGCGCGGCCGCGGCCAAGACACCGCCAAGCGCCAACCCGACCGTGAGGCCGGGGTGCATGGCCGCCGTGGTCGCTAGCGCAGTCTCGCCCGGGTAGCGTGACGAAGTGCGGCGTGACAGCAGGTGATCGTAAAGCTGCGTGAAGGCGCGATCAATCGCGCGGGTCTCGACGAGCGTGCGATCCAAGAGCTTGACGGCTTTGGCATGTCCGAGCGCGTGTGCGGCCCTCCGCAGCGTGCCATACCGGGCGATGTAGAAATGCGCCGCGACTTGACCGTACTCGATGTTGATGAGGTCGCGGTCGGCGGCATCCCCATGCTTGGCTATTTCCGCTTCGTTGAGATCGCAGATGCCCTGCATGGCGGGATCGTTTCTGGGGTCGGGCCTGACGCCGATCGAGTCGAAAACCTCGTCCAACCGCTCTAGCTGAACGATGTTCTGTTTCGATCCGGCCTCCAGCATCTGTTTCAGCTTCGGCAGCGTCGCCGTCTTGTTGTTGCGCGTCGCCTGCGCCGCCCCCTGCCGATGCGCTCCGTGGAGAAGGTCTAACCCTTCCTCGAAAAGTCGCCGGTTCCCTGACATCATTCCTCACCTCGTGTTCGCCGTCTTGAACTCAGAGTCTGTCTGGCAACTCTGGCCGCCCTCGTCGTTCGGTTGATGCGATCGACTGCGGTATCCAACGCAGTAAGCGCCCGGGTCGGCCTCAAGATCCGTCTCGGCCTTCTGCAGGCGGCAGGTATCTACGGGCGCCGACTGGAACTGGGGCGCCGACACGCGGTTTCGGCGGTCGCTCAAGAAACACCCGAAAACCCACCTGTGTGATGGCCAGGACATGCCCGCCACACAATTCACACGGCTTGAAGCGCTTGCTCGCCAGCGATGTCTGTATTTTCAACTGCTCATTTCACATCCGTCAGGCAGCTTTCCGTCGGACCCGGTCGCTCGGGATCGTACAGTTTGCCCGAAAGCAGACCTTCCGAATTACCGAGTCGGTCGTGGGCGGAAACGTTCGGTAGCCGATCCCCTTTGGGACACATGGGGAATGCCTGGAGCGCGACTGCAGATGGTCCGTTGTCGAGCCTGGAAACGGCAAGGCTAATTAAAGCGGTCGTTCGCGGGATGGGCCATGTGAAGCGCAACCAGAGCAGGTCAGCGCGATCAGCGCAGCCTCGAAATGCCGCGCTCTAGGTTGGCTTTGAAGCGCTGCTTCATTCCCGCGGCGATAAAAGAGCGGACCATGGACCGGATCCCGAGCGGATGCGGCAAGCTCGGCCGATATGCTTGACGATCCGGGGATGACCGCAGGCTCTGGGGTGCAAGAAGCCCTTTCAAGGCGCATCCTCCCCGACCGTTTCAAGGATCACGCGCGCCGTCTCGGCAGGCTGATCCCAATGCGGGAAGTGGCTGCAGCGTTCGAACCAGTGCAGCCGGGCCGACGGGAAGGCTACCTGGGCGCGTGCAGCCTGGCGTGGCAGCAGCAGGTGGTCCTGGCGGCCCCAGCCGATGGTGACCCGGCCAGGCGTCTTTGCCGAGCCCTGCTGCAACGGTCCGCGTGCCAGCTCGCGCAGCATCGCATCGAACACCGGTGTGGCCGCCAGGCTCCGCAGCTCCTCTTCGACAAGCTGCGGTGGTAGCACCCACGGACGGGCCGACAGTTGGGCCAGCAACACCGTACGGGTGACGGCATGGCGCGACAGGCCGGGATGGAAGGGCCGCAGCAGCCGCACCAGGCGTATCGATGCCGCGAGCGTCCAGTGTAACCAGCGCGTTTCCCACCCGCGCCAGAAACCGCCGGGATCGAGCGCCACGCAGTGCCGACCGATGCCCCGCCGCGCCAGCTCCAGCACCAGCCGGCCCCCCACCGAACTGCCGACAAGGTCCGCCATCGTCAGGCCATGGGACTGCACGAAGCCGGCTAAGGCGTCTGCATAAGCCTCCACCGTCTGCCGGCCCGCGAGCGGGGCCGATTTGCCATGTCCCGGCAGGTCGACCAAGATCAGTTCGCGCGAGGCGCGCAATGCGCTCAAGAGCGGATCCCAGGTGCGGAGATTGGCCCCCAGCCCGTGGACAATCAGTAGCGGCCGGCCCGTGCCGAGGCGTTCGAAATGTAGGGACATGACGGCATTGTCCTTCAATTTTCGCCCTGCAATACGAACACTGGTCCGTCGCAGATTTCGTCAGGCCGAGAATGCCAGTCAGGTCCGCGGGCCGCTCATATCGGACGCATCGAGGTCGAGTGACCCGCCGCGGCATTCGGTGAACCTGCACAGGTGATCAGAACATGAACCCATGGCCGGGTTGGCGCTTGCCGAGCCAGCATCGTCGTGCGCGGTCCGTGCGATCACGCCGGCTCCAAACGGTCGACGGACGGAGACTTGACGGCACGGAGCCATCCAGCCCCCGGGAACTTCTCACCATCGTCTTCAGTTCTTTGCGATCGGCTCCCTGATCTGGAACCTGAGGGCTTCGATCACGACCGTCTACGTCAGGATGGCGCCGCCGCGGTCGATGTGCGTGTTGCACACCACCGCATCGTCGGTTCAATCGGAGACGGAGGGGCCCTCGAACTCACAGGCGTGCGACCGGGCGACATCAATCAGCATGTCGCCCCCCCTGGCTGTCCGATGTCGGTCATGTCGCGCCTAGGCCGGAACGTGATCAATGCTCGCGGTATCCTCGGACGCCACGCCATTCTTGCTGTGGCGGAAATCGCTCAGCGCCTGGTAGACCCGAAGCCGTGCGCGCATCACGGAACCAAGCGGCCGGTGAGCCGTGAGACTATGGGCAGGACGGAAGGTCATCACCTCGTCGAAGTAGCGCACGCGGGCCGCGCTGTAGGCATCCTGGCGGGGCAGCCGCAGCGTCGCGACCGTACGGTAGGGGCTGATGGAGACCGGCCAGTCGACCGAGGCATCCTCGATGGGCTGCCTCTCGACGTCCGCCCAGAGTTGCGCCCTCAACTCGAACACCACCTCGTGGTCGCGGAAGAAGGCGACCGTGGCATGGCGGAAGCCGTCCTCGTCCTGATGCGGATCGAGCCGCCACTCGGATAGGGCACGCTGGCTGTCCGTCGCCGGAACGACCCCGAGCTTGGCCACGTAATCGCCGTAGCGGACCGGCGCCTGGCTGAAGTAGCTGTCGGCGAGGGGGTGGCTGTAGGGATGGCCGAAGAAGTCGGCCAGCGCGCTCTCCGTCCCGAAGGCGTGCAGCGCGCGATTGAGGTTGCGCATCGTCGACGAGACCGCGCTCTTCACCCCTTCCGGCAACCCCGTGGACTTCCCGATGACGGTGCCGTCCCGCAGGAAGCCGGCCGCTGTGCCCGAGGGAAACGTGGTGCCCGTCGCGAGTACGAAGTCCTGGGTGTCGACGGCGTGGCCGGGCAGCTTCTCGCCGGGCACGTCGAACACCTTGATGGACATGCCGCGGTGGGTCGAGACCCGGTCGCCCAGGGTCTCGCCCGGCCCCTGAGCGAAGCGAACCGCCACGGGGTGAGTGCCGGGCGTGGCGAACAGCCCTTGGGCCAGTTCGGGCGGCAGGCCGGCGGCAATCATCAACTCGCCGGTGACGCACGCAGAGCTCTTCGCATGGCTGGCACGCACGGCATGGTGCTCGCGTGCCTCGACGGTCTCCGATTGCTGCGTCATGCCGTTGATGATGCCATCAATCGTCTTCTGCTCGTCCGGATCGGGCTTCTCAACGTCGGGTGCGTATCGAAGGTAGGTCATGTTCTTCCTCACGGGGATCGGGGAGCCGAGCCAGCTCGTCGTGTCGAAGCCGTGACGAGCACCGTCGTCACGCCCTTGGGCGGGTCGGCCTCGGTCGAGGACATCGCCATCAGCGGCGTGTCGAAGGTCGAGACGCTGTCCCAGTAAAGGGCCGGGTGGGCGTTGAAGATTTGCAGGCCGCTCATCAGCAGAACCAGGAGGTAGACCGCGTTCACCCAGTGCGTGATGCGGATGACGACGGGATGCCGGAACATCCATCGGCGACGCTCGACCTAATCAGTCTCTGGCGCTGATCGGGTGAGATAGGTTCGGGCCAAAGGTCTTCCTTGAAATCGTGGCCTGCAGGGCGGAGATCCCTTCATCGGGACCTCCGGGACTGTCAGGCGCTTGAAATCACATACCGCGGTTCATCATCCGCTTCTTCATCATGCGGCGCTTCATCATTTGCTTCCGCATCATGCGCTTCTTCATCATCATCCGGTCGCCCTGCATCATGCGGACCTGGGTGACGCCGCTCTCGGACTGGAGGCCGTTGACGGACATCGGGGCGGCGGAGGCCGAACCGGTCACGAATGCGATGCCGCCAAGGGCGGTCAGTGCGGTGAGGGCGAGTGTGAACTTCTTCATGCAAGATCTCCTGTAGTGCTGAATGCCATATTCAACCTTCGTCACAACAGAAATTTTCCGGCATTGTTCCGATATATAAAATCTCGTCAATTGATGGTTATTTGCCTTTCGGCCAAGCGGTAGCGTGTACCTAAGCAGAGCCTTCGGCACGAACGTTCTTGGGTCGTCTGTAGGCGGTACGACATCCGCTGATTTTTAGTTTCAGATTTTCACACCGGCGGTCAGGATGCCGCGCATTCTCACCCGCCCCGGCCATCGGGGAATGCCATACCGAGTAGCCTGCAAGCGGACCTTCCGACCTTGTGCAAAGGGTCGTGATCGGTCCCCGCCGGGATGTCCGCCTCCATGCACTCGCCGCCCCGAAGCGGAAAGGCAGAAAACCACCCTTCTCGGAAGTTCGAGGATCGGTGCCGAGCACCTGAATTCCGTCTTTGCGATACCGCAATCCTATCGTCAGGCGACACCTAACAGACGATAGACGGACGCTCGCGACACGTTCAATTCCCTCGCGATGGCTGTACCGCCGAGACCGGAAGCGGCAAGCTCCCGAACTCTAGTAGCGTCGATAGAAGGCTTGCGGCCCTTGAACGCGCCTTCGGCCTTGGCCTTGGCGATGCCCTCCATCTGCCGTTCGCGTCTAAGGTTCGTTTCGAACTCGGCGAACACTCCGAGCATTTGTAGGAAGCATCGTCCGGCGGGTGTGGACGTTTCGATAGGCTGCTCGATTGCGACGAGGATCACACCAGCCGCCTCCATACGCTTCACGATCCCAGACAGGTCGGCGATAGACCTTGCAAGGCGATCGATGCGAGTAACTACGATGCGATCCCCGGCTCTGGCGAACTGTAGAAGCGTCTCGAGTTCGGTCCGGCCCTCAACCTTCGTGCCGGTATACGTCTCGGCCCTAATGACCTCACATCCGAACGCCTTAAGGGCTTCCTGTTGGATCGTAAGGGACTGACTCACGCTCGACACGCGGGCATATCCATAGGTCGCCATGAACCGCACCTGTCTCGTATGACTCTAGACCATTGCACCCTACCGTCTCGGAATGCGAAAGTCGACTCATAAAAGACAGTGCGTCACGTAGCGGGTTGTTTCGCTGCGGTGACTCGATTGAGTTTACTCTGATTGGACCGTGAGAGCCCGAGACCAAGCCCATCTGCCGAAGCTCAGGGACGGACGGTGCTGCACAGCTGCGTCACGGCTAATCAGAATGAATCGATCCTCGCGACTGAATCCGCTTTACAAGAACGCTCGCTTTGCGGATCATGATGACGCACGACTCCAATCGGTCCTCCGGCTGCAAAGGGTTCTCAGCATCGCATTCTGATCTGGCGGATCAACGTATCTCCCGTGGAGGTATCGATCCCGCTAGGGGCGGCAGCAACGGCTACGGCGTCGGTATCTCCGAATGCTAGTGGTCGGCATCGTGAAGCAAAACACGTTGCGGCTAAGTCGCGGTCGGGACGCAGGCCTTCTTCCCACACTAAACCAGGGAAGGCTGATATGCTTATTGAGGGCTTGGGGCAGTTGGGCGGCCGGAACCGGAGAGCTCCTTATCGGCGCTATTCGTGGTCGCTTGGGCTTGCGGTTTGCATTGCACTTAGCTATAGTGCAATTGAGGAAGCTTGCACTTCGACCGGCAGGCCTGCACTCGGTTTCGCTGAGAGTGGAGCTTGTGGCACGCTGTCTTTTCAGGCGCGGATCAACGGATCTCCCGTGGAGGTATCGATCCCGCTAGGGGCGGCAGCAACGGCTACGGCGTCGGTATCTCCGAATGCTAGTGGTCGGCATCGTGAAGCAAAACACGTTGCGGCTCAGGCCGCCTGTCACGTGGGACAAGGCTAGTGACAGGCGGCGGACTGCACTCTCCATTCAATGACACGTTCTAAGTTCCAGGACTTCGTCAGGCGGGATGCTATTCGCGTAGCTTGGAACGACTTCTGGAAGCGTGCTCAGAGTCAGAGAGCCACTGGCATTGATGGCGTTGCGCCTATTGTGTTCAAGCAGAAGCTGGAACCCAACCTAGAGCGTATCTACGGCCAGCTTAGGGAGGGCTATACATTCCAAGCCCTTCGCCCCGTTGCAATTGAGAAGTCCAACGGCGCTAAGCGCATCATATGTATTGCGACAGTTCAAGATAGAGTCGTGCAGCGGCTGCTATCGAACCACCTTACCAAGCAAGCCGAAGAGTTAGGTATAACGAACAACATCAGCTACGGGTTCGTCAAGTCAGTCTCGGGGCGATCTAGAGGCGTTCAAGCCGCTCGTGCGGCGGCCATCGAATTGCGCCAAACTAATCAATGGGTTTACAAGACTGATATCGTTTCGTTCTTCGATCGCATTGAGCGCGGACGCTTAATCAACTCAACAGTCAGAGCTTTGAAGGCGCCGAGTTTCCGGAGGATCATTTCCGGGGTCGTGTCATGCGAGATTGCTGAGACAGACGCTGCTATCAATAGGGTAGTTGACGCTAATGGCATCAAGCGGGGAGTGGGTCTCCGTCAAGGAATGCCTCTGTCGCCCTTATTGTCTAATGTAGCTCTTAGTAGCTTCGACCATCGTATTACCCGGTTGGGGTACAAGATGGTGCGCTATGCAGACGATCTAATTGTCTTATCAAGTAGTCAAGAGCAATGCCTTGAGATTGATGGTCATGTTCGCAGTATCTTGCGCGATATTGGCCATACCATTCCGCCTATAGGAAGCGATAGCAAGACGCAGATCGCGGAACCAGGACAGCCAATCGATTTCCTTGGACTCTCGTTGCAACGCACGGGAGAGCGATACGAACTAGTAGTTACTGAAAAGCAGATAGAGAAGATAGTCCAAACTATTAATGATTACAAAGATATTGGCAGGCTTGTTCGCGAAGGAATGACGTTCACAAAACTCGGCGCGAAGCTTGATAGCACGATAGGCGGTTACTTAGCGGCGTATTCTGCCGCTCAGAATGTAGAGCATCTAAGCAAGATCATGCTTGATCGTAAGCGCAATGTCATTAGGAGTATACTAAGTCGAGCATTTGGGGAGGATAGCATTAGGAAGCTTACGAGTCAATCGAAAGCATTCATGGGCATTGATATCGATTAGAATTGCCGGCCATTATCGTCTCGCGTTTAGTTGGCGGCGTATGTAACGACGTACATCGGAAATGATTGTAGACACCTTGCGAGCATTGATACGGTAGGTGTTTCGTATCGCCGCCCAACAGATGCTACGCGATGCCCCGTAATGGCGTCGCGTAGTCGTTCCTCGATACCGGCGCTAAGCGCACGCGTTTTCCAGGTGTGCCGCCAACCATGGTTCGGAGAGACGCATGGATCAAGGTTCACGGTCTCGCGTATCCACTTACCTACCTTGTGGCCCTGTAGCTCGCCCGGCGGGGTTCTAGACGCCTTTCGATGGCGCTTGGGATCGTAGAACAAGGGGCCGGTGGCAGACGCTTCAACGAAGGCCATGAAGCCCTGTTCAAGCAGATGCGGATGTAGAGGGACGGTTCGTGGTTCGCCGGTCTTGGTTACCCGGAGGTCCATCACCGGGAAGGCACCTTCGATTCGGATGTCCCGCTTCTCTAGGTTGGTAAGTTCGGTGATCCGTGCGCCCGAGTATGCTGCCAACCCGGGACACCACCGCCTTGCCGCCGAACGACTAGGATTCCGATCGTCATGCTTGACCGCTGAGGCCGCTGAAAGGATCGCTGCTATCTCGTGGCCCCGGAACGTCCGCTCCCGCTGTGCGACGATCCTTGGTTCATCCAGGGTAGTGCCAGTGACAGGGTTCCCGGAAAGAAGCTGACCGCCCGAACGACCCGACGCCCAACGGAACACCGAACTGGCGGCGACCAGATCGTTCTTATTGATGGCCCTTGCGCTTACCCCTTCAACATCGCGACGATGCTCAGCCCAGGCGAATACGTCGTCGCCGGTCAGGGTTCGAACATCACGCTTCCTGGCAAAGGCGGCGAACGACCGAAAGCTGCCTCGATACCGCTTGATCGTGTTCGCTGCCCGCTTGTCTGCCGATATCGTTGGCACAATCTGGGCACACTGAGATGTGCCCGAAGCTCCCCCGAACCCCTATCCGAGGCTTGACCCGGAGCCTTACCTCAGACTAGCCTCAGGACCCTAACAGCTTGTTCCTAAGGAGCTTTTCGTCCTTTTTACCCCTTAAGTATGAATCACCTTCCCATAAGCATCCAGCACGCTCTCATGCATCATCTCGGAGAGCGTCGGGTGCGGGAAGACCGTGTGCATCAGGTCTTCCTCGGTGGTCTCGAGGTTCATGGCGACGACGTAGCCCTGGATCAGCTCGGTCACCTCGGCGCCGACCATGTGGGCGCCGAGCAGCTGGCCGGTGTTGGCGTCGAACACCGTCTTGATCAGCCCGTCCGGCTCACCGAGTGCGATCGCCTTGCCGTTGCCGGCGAAGGGGAAGCGGCCGACCTTGATCGCAAAGCCCTGCTCCTTGGCCTTCGCCTCGGTGAGGCCGACGGAGGCGATCTGCGGCTGGCAGTAGGTGCAGCCGGGGATTTTTGCCTTGTCCATCGGATGGGTGGGCAGGCCCTTGATCGTCTCGATGCAGATGACGCCCTCGTGCTCGGCCTTGTGGGCGAGCATCGGCGGGCCGGCGACGTCGCCGATGGCGTAGAGGCCGGGCACGTTGGTGCGGCCGAGCCCGTCGGTGACGACGAGGCCGCGCTCGATCTTCACCCCGAGCGCCTCGAGCCCGATCCCCTCGATGTTGCCGACGACGCCCACCGCCGAGATCAGCTTCTCCGCCGTCAGCGTCTGCACCTTGCCGTCGGCGGCCTCGATGGTGGCGGTGACCGAATCCGCGCCCTTCTCGACCTTGGTCACCTTGGCGCCGGTCAGGATCTTGATGCCCTGCTTCTCGAAGCGCTTGCGGGCGATGGCGGCGATCTCCGGGTCCTCCACCGGCAGGATCTGCGGCAGCAGCTCCACCACCGTCACCTCGGCGCCCATGGTGCGGTAGAACGAGGCGAACTCGATGCCGATCGCGCCCGAGCCCATCACCAGGAGCGACTTCGGCATCGTCTCCGGCACCATCGCCTCGTAGTAGGTCCAGATCAGCTTCTTGTCGGGCTCGATACCGGGGATCGCGCGCGGGCGCGCGCCGGTGGCGACGATGATGTGCTTGGCCGAATACGTCCCGGCCGCGAGCGCGCCCTTCGGCGCCGGCGCGCGGGCGGTCTCCTTGACTGTCACCTGCCCCGTGCCGTTGCCCTTGGCGACGCTGTCGACCGTGGCCTCGCCCCAGATCACGTCGACCTTGTTCTTCTTCAGCAGGTGCCCGACGCCGCCGTTGAGTTTTGCCGAGACCCCGCGCGAACGCTTGACGATGGCCGCGGTGTCGAACGAGACCTCCTTGGCGGAGAGCCCGTAATCGGAGGCGTGCTGCATGTAGTGGTAGATCTCGGCCGAGCGCAGCAGCGCCTTGGTCGGGATGCAGCCCCAGTTCAGGCAGATGCCGCCGAGGTGCTCCCGGTCCACCACCGCGGTCTTGAACCCGAGCTGCGCCGCACGGATCGCGGTGACGTAGCCGCCGGGGCCGGCGCCGATGATGAGCACGTCGTAGCTGTCGGCCATGAGGGTCTGGTCTCTTCCCTGGAGCGTCTCGGAGGCGAGCGTAGACGAGGACGTCGCGGGCGCCAACGCGCGTCGCGTGCGGGCGGGTTACATCGCTCGCGCGTCCCTCCCCCGCTTAAGGGGGAAGGAAGACTGGCCCCCTACCCCGCCGCCCGCGACCCGCGCCACAGCCGCCACAGGCGGCGCCAGCGGGCGGTCTCGATCGGGGTGTTGAGCGGGTCGTAGCCCGGGCGCTCCATCGCGGCGAGGTAGCCGTCGACCAGGACGAGCGGCAGGAAGGCGGCGCGCGCGGCCGGCGCGATCGTGTCCTTCGCCGCGGCGTAGGCGGCCAGGTGCCGGCGGGCGTCGGCGCGCAGGTCCGCGCAGGCGCCGCGCAGGCCCGGACCGCCGCGGCCGGTGACGATGTCCTCGCGGGTGACGCCGTGGCTGCGGAACACGTCGGCCGGCAGGTAGACCTGGCCCGCCCGCGCGTGCCACGGCATCGCCCGCAGCAGGCCGGTGATGCCGTAGGCGACGCCGGCATGACCGGCGGCCGCCGCCCCGCCCGGCTCGGTGCCGTCGCACAGGATCAGGCTGGCGAGGCGGAACAGGGCCGAGGCGGTCTCGCCGCAATAGCCTTCCAGGTCGTTCAGCCGGGGCATCGGGTCGTCGTAGAGGTCGAAGACGCGGGCGTCGATCAGGTCGACGAAGGGCTGGCGCCCGAGGCGGCGCGCGACGATCACGTCGAGGAGCGCGGCGGCGACGGGGTTGGCCTTCACGTCGCCGCGGGCCTCGCCCTGGAGCGCGTCGCGCCACCATTGCAGGCGGATCTCGCCGGCCATCGGGTTCGAGGCGGCCTCGCGCACCCGCGCGACCGTCAGGCTGAAGGCGTAGAGCGCGAACAGGTGCGGGCGGAAAGCCTGCGGCGCGAACAGCGTGGCGAAGTAGCGGTCGGGGTCGCCCGCGCGGACGAGGTCCTCGCAGTGGCGGAAGGCGAAGGCGAGGCCGCCGTTACCCTCTGCTTGGCTGTCCCCCTGCCCCGGCTCTGCGCTCACGCGACCGCGATCAGGGCCGCCGCCACCTTGCGGTTCTCCGCCACCAGGATGTTGTACGTGCGCGCCGCCGCGCCCGTCTGCATCACGTCGAGACCGATCCGGTTGTCCTTGAGCCATGCCCGAAGATCGGGTGGCAGCGGCACGATGTCGAGGCCCGTGCCGACGAGCAGCAGCTCGATCTCCGCCGATTCCGCCTGGACCGGGCGCAACGCGGTGCGGTCGATCGCCCTCCCCTCGGTCGTGGCCCAGGCGCGGATGCCCGACGGCAGCGCCAGGATCGAGCCGCGGTGCGACATCTCGCCGAAGCGGAAGCCGCCGTTGCCGTAGGCGTCGATCAGGTGGCGCCCGGGCAGGAAGCCGTCGAGCTCGGCCATGCGCTGTGGGTCCCCCGTCTCTCGGCCCTACTCCGCGGCCTGCGGCAGCCGCCCGCGGGCGGCCTGGGCCTTGGTGCCCGAGAGCATCAGCCCGAGATAGATCAGCGCCGGCGTCGAGACGAAGATCGCCGAGTAGGTGCAGATCACCACGCCGCAGAGCATCACCACCGCGAACCCGCGGATCGCCTCGCCGCCGAACAGCACCAGCGCCAGCAGCGACAGGAAGGCCGAGATCGAGGTCATCACGGTGCGCGACATCGTCGAGTTGATCGACAGGTTGAGCAGCTCGTCGGTGGGAATCGTCTTGTAGCGGCGCATCAGCTCGCGGGTCCGGTCGAACACCACCACGGTCTCGTTCAGCGAGTAGCCGACGATGGTGAGGATCGCCGCGATCGAGGTCATGTTGAACTCGATCCGGGTGACGATGAACACGCCCATGGTCAGCACGATGTCGTGGAGCGTGCCGACGATGGCGCCGAGCGCCAGCTCGCGCTCGAAGCGGAACCACAGGTAGAGCAGCACCGCGACGACCGAGAGCACGACGCCGAGCGTGCCCGACTGCACCAGCTCGCCCGAGACGCGGGGGCCGACGGTCTCGGTGCGGCGGAACTCGTAATCCTTGTCGAAGGCGCCGTGCGCCTTGTTCATCACCGCCGTCTGGCCCTGCTCGCCGGGCTGAAGCGGCAGGCGCACCAGCACGGTGCCCTGGTTGCCGAGCTCCTGCACCTCGGGCTCGCCGAAGCCGAAGCCGGCGGCCGTGTGGCGGATCTCGCCGACGTCGGCGGTGCCCGACTTCGCCTGCAGCTCGACCAGCGTGCCGCCCTTGAAGTCGATGCCGTAGTTCAGGCCGACGGTGAGGAACAGCACCACGGTCACGACCGACAGGATCGCCGAGAGCGGGAAGCTCAGGCGGCGGAAGCGCATGAAGTCGAAGTGCGACTCGTCGGGCCAGAGGCGAAGCAGGCGCATTCTTTTGGGACCTTGCGATCGGGAAGCGGCCTCCCGAAACGGGCGACGTTCAGAACGGAAGGGCTTTGGGCCGGAAGGACTTGTACCACACGGCGATCATCATCCGCGTCAGCGTCACCGCGGTGATGACGGTGGTGAGGATGCCGAGGATGAACACGACCGCGAAACCCTTCACCGGGCCGGAGCCGAGGAAGAACAGGATCAGCGCGGCGATCGCCATGGTCGAGTTCGAGTCGATGATGGTGGCGAAGGCCCGGTCGAAGCCCGCCTGCAGCGCCGAGACCAGGGAGCGCCCGGCGCGGTGCTCCTCGCGCATGCGCTCGTAGATCAGCACGTTGGAATCCACCGCCGTGCCGATGGTGAGCACGATGCCGGCGATGCCGGGCAGCGTCATGGTGGCTTCCAGCACCGACATCAGGCCGAGGATGAGCCCGACGTGGACGATGAGGGCGATGTTCGCGATGAAGCCGAAGGTGCCGTAGGTCAGGAACATGAAGCCGACGACGAGGAGCCCGGCGACGCCGGTGGCGATCTTGCCGGCGCGGATCGAGTCGCTGCCCAGCCCCGGCCCGACGACGCGGCGCTCGACCACGGTGAACTTCGCCGGCAGCGCGCCGGCCCGCAGCAGGATCGACAGGTCGTTGGCCTGCTGCACCGAGAAGTTCCCGGTGATCTGACCGGAGCCGCCGGTGATCGCGGTGCGGATCACCGGGGCCGAGACCACCTCGTTGTCGAGCACGATCGCCATGCGGCGGCCGACGTTCTCCGAGGTCGCCTGGCCGAAGCGCTGGGCGCCCTTGAGGTTGAATTTGAAGCTCACCATCGGCTCGTGGGTCTGCTGGTCGAAGGCCGGCTGCGCGTCGGTCAGGTCGCCGCCGTCGGCCATCACCCGGCGCTCCACCGCCACCTTGGCGCCGCGCTCGTCGCGCGAGGGCAGCATGTCGACGTCGCCGGCCGGATTGTCGGAGATCATCCGGAACTCGAGCTTGGCGGTCTTGCCCAGGAGCGCCTCGAGGCGCTCCGGGTCCTGCAGGCCGGGGACCTGGATCAGGATGCGGTCGGCGCCCTGCTGCTGGATCGACGGCTCCAGCGTCCCGGTCGAGTCGAGGCGGCGGCGGATGACCTCGATACCCTGCGTCACGGCGCGCCGCGTGCGCTCGTTGATGCCGGCATCGGTGAGCGCGAGGCGGATCAGGCCGTCGGGCTGCTCGGTGATGTCGAGCGTCCGCCCGCCGGTCTGGCCGACGAGCGGGTTCGAGATCGGCTGCGCCAGCTCCTGCAGCTTGGGCATCACCTTGGCGCGGGCGGCCGCGTCCGCGACGCGGACCTGGACGCCGCGCTGGAGGATGCCGATGCCGCCGTCGGCCCGCACGCTCTCGCGCTGGAGCACGCCGCGGACCTCGTCGCGCAGGGCCTTGGCCTGGGAGGCGACGAGTTCGGCCTGGTCGACCTCCAGCAGGAGCTGCGAGCCGCCCTGCAGGTCGAGTCCGAGCACGATCGCGCGGGTCGGCACGATCCAGGCGGGGAACCAGCCCGGCAGCGCGGCCATGAAGCCCTTGCGCTGCTCGGGCGAGAAGAAGCTCGGCACCGCGAGGCTGAGGCCGATCAGGATCGCGACGAGCGTCACGACGATTTTGGTACGGGAAAAGCGCAGCATCCGCCGACTCTGTTTTCTGCAGTCCTGCCGAGGGCTTGCCCCGGCATCCTGATCCGGCGGGTCCGGAGCCGTTCCCGATCGCGTCGCGATGGGAGCCAGTTCCGGGCACTTGCCGTCCCACGCGCTCTCGGGCCGAACCGGCCCCGACTTCGGCGGAGAGCGTCCTAGGCGGCCTTGACCGGCCCACCCTTGACGCGGACCTCGGAGATCATGGTGCGCACCACCTTGACCCGGACGTTCGGCGCGATCTCCACCTCGATCTCGGTGGCGTCGTCCAGCACCTTCACCACCCGGCCGACGAGGCCGCCGTTGGTGACGATCGTGTCGTCGCGGCGGACGTTCTTGACCAGGGCCTGATGCTCCTTGACCCGCTTCTGCTGCGGCCGCAGGATCAGGAAATACATGATTACGAAGATGAGGACGAAGGGAACCACCTGCAAGGCGATCTCGGCTCCGCCGGCAGCAGTGCCGGCCCCTTGCGCGAAGGCGGGGGTGATCAAGCGCGTCTCCTCATGTGACGTCGGGCCCGTGCGCGCCTGTCGGAAGCGTCGCCGGGCCTGTCTGAAAGCGCGCGGACTATAGCCAGGGGCGTTCCGAAAGCAACGCCGGGCGGCGCGCGCCCCTCACATCGCCCGGACGAGGAGCAGCACCGCCGCCACCGTCATGACGAGCAGGGTGACGAGGATGCCGCCGCCGCGGCAGGCGAACTGGCGCGGCGAGTTGACCGGCGCGAACATGCCGACCGGATGCAGCAGGCGCGCGATCAGGAGCAGCCAGAGCAGCGTCAGCACGATCCAGTGCCGGGTCCCGCCCGCTTCGAGCAGGGCGATCAGGCCGAGCGTCAGCGGCACGTATTCCGAGAAGTTGCCGTGCGAGCGGATGCGACGCTGCAATCCGTCCCGGCCGCCATCCCCGACGAGGACGTTGCCACTGACCCGGGCCCCCACCACCCAGCCGGACAGGCCGATGTAGATCAGGGCGAACAGGGCGGCGAAGAGGGCGGTGGTGGCGGGGAAGATCAAGGCGGGTCTCCGGCGTTGCGATGCGCCGACCAACGCGAGCGGGCTCCGGACGTTGCAGGCCGTGTTGCGAGTCGTGCCGAGCGCGCGTAGGCCCGTGCGGTCCTCGAAGAGCCATCCGAACCGATCCGCCATGACGCAAGCGACCACCCTCGAGACCCTGATGCCACTGCTGGAGCGCATCGCCACGGCGCTGGAGCGGGCCGCCCCGCCCGCGCGACCGGTGACGGACATCACCTCCGCCGACGCCTTCCTGTGGGGGCCCGAGCGCCGGCTGATCCCGGTGCGCACCGTCAACCGCGTCGAGATGGGCCTGCTCACCGGCATCGACCGGGCGCGCGATACCCTGGCCGAGAATACCGAGCGCTTTGCGCGCGGGCTGCCGGCCAACAACGCGCTGCTCTGGGGCGCGCGCGGCATGGGCAAGTCGTCGCTCGTGAAGGCGGTGCATGCCGAGATCAACGCGCGCCGCGCGGCCGGCGCCCTGCCGATGAAGCTCGTGGAGATCCACCGCGAGGACATCGAGGCGCTGCCCGACCTGATGGCGACGCTCCGCTCCGACACGCATCGCTGGGTGGTGTTCTGCGACGACCTCTCGTTCGATGGCGACGACACTTCGTACAAGTCGCTGAAGACGGCGCTCGACGGCGGCATCGAGGGACGGCCGGGCAACGTGCTGTTCTACGCCACCTCGAACCGCCGGCACCTGCTCGCCCGCGAGATGGTGGAGAACGAGCGCTCCACCGCGATCAACCCCGGCGAGGCGGTGGAGGAGAAGGTCTCGCTCTCGGACCGGTTCGGCCTGTGGCTCGGGTTCCACAAGTGCAGCCAGGACGAGTACCTGGCGATGATCCGCGCCTATGCCGAGCGCCACGCCCTTCCGGTCGAGCCCGACGCGCTCCGGGCCGAGGCGCTGGAATGGGCGACCACCCGCGGCTCGCGTTCCGGCCGCACCGCCTTCCAGTTCATCCAGGATCTGGCCGGGCGGCTCGGCCGGACCCTCGACTGATCGAAATCCCGTCGGCCGATCGGTTGCGGGCGCGTCGTCGACGCCGCAGGTGCATTCTCGACGCCGCAGGCGCTTGCCTTGCGTCCGCTACGCCCGAGCTTGCACCTCGAGCGATCCGCCTCCCGGCGGACGAGCAGGCGGGACGGGGCTGACATCATGGGACTCTTCGACGCGATCCGATCCGCGCTCGCCCGCGCGGAAGCCCGCATCGACGCGATCGGCGGCGACGGCCTGCCGATGTCCTTCGCCAAGATCTATCCCGGCGGCCTGCCGGCCTTCCTCGATGCCCTGCGCGCGGCGGGCCACGGCTCGGCCGTCGCCTCGTGGCTCGGATCCGAGGCGAACGTCGCCCTCCCCGCGGGCGCCTACGCCGCCCTGCTCTCGCCCGAGGCGCTGACGCGCTTCGCCGCCGACCTCGGCATCCCGGAAGCGCGCGTGCCGACGGCGCTCGCCGAGTTCCTGCCCGGGGCGGTCGACCGCCAGAGCCGGGACGGGACGCTCGCGCCGCAGCGGCAATTCTCGACGCAGGTGGCCTGACGCCGGCCGGCGGCTAGAGTGAAGCGCGGATCACGGCGAGGAACCCAGCGATGAGCCTGTTCGATACCCTCAAGTCGGCGCTCGGCGGCAGCCTGGGCCAGGCCGCCGTCGAGGCCCTTCCCGGCATCGTCGAGCGGGTGCTGCCAGGCGGGCTTCAGGGGCTGCTGAACCAGCTCCAGAATTCGGGCTACGCCGCGCAGGTGAATTCCTGGCTCGGCCGCGGCCCGAACGCGCCGATCACCACCGAGGACCTGCGCAAGGTCCTGGACAACGAGCAGGTCCGGCAGATCGCCGACAAGCTCGGGATCCCGACCGACCAGGTCCTCGCGGTCCTGGCGAAGGTGCTGCCCGCGGCGGTCGACCAGCACAGCCCCGACGGGACGCTGCGCACGCCCGGGACCTGACGACGCGCCGAAACGCGAAAGGGCGGCCCTCGCGGACCGCCCTCGATCGTGGGTCTCGGGAAATCGCTCAGTTGCTGGCGAGCTGCGACATCGGGTCGATCGGCGCGCCGCTCTTGCGGATCTCGAAGTGCAGCTGGGGCGAGGTGACGTTGCCCGACGCGCCCGACTTGGCGATCGTCTGGCCGCGCTTCACCTTCTCGCCGGGCTTCACGTCGAGCTCGCCGTTGTGGGCGTAGGCCGACACGTACCCGTTCGAGTGCCGCACCAGCACGAGCTTGCCGTAGCCCTTCACGTCCGAGCCGGCATAGGCGACGGTGCCGTCCTCGGCGGCCTTCACCGCGGTGCCCTCGGGCACCGCGATGTTGATGCCTTCGTTGCCCGAGGAGCCGTAGCCGGAGATCACCCGGCCCTTGGCGGGCCAGCGGAAGGTCTGGTCCGGCGCGGCCGGGGCGCTGGGGGCCGCGGCGGCGACCGAGCCGGTGCTGGCGGGCTCGACCTTCGCCACGGCGGCGGTCTTGACCGGCTCCGGCTTGGCGGCGGCGACCTTCTCGGCCGCGACCTTCTCCGAGGCCGCCTTCTCCGAAGCGGCCTTGGCGGCCTTCGCCTCGGCGACCTTCTTCGCCGCGTCCTTGGCGGCGTCGGCCTTGGCGGCGTCGGCCTTGGCCTGCTTGGCCTCCGCCTCGGCCTTGCGCGTCGCCTCGGCCTTGGTGTCGGGCTTCGTATCGGCCTTGGCGACCTGGCCGGGGCGCACGTGATGCTTCTTGGCGTCGGCCTCCTTGGCGGCGACGTCCTTGCGGGCCTTCTCCTCGGCGCGCTTGTCGGCGAGCTTCCTGGCCTCGGCCTCCTTCTGGGCCTCCTTGGCGGCTTCCTTGGCCGCCTCCTTACGCTTGGCCTCCGCCTTCGTGTCGTCCTGGCGCTTGGCCTCGGCGGCCTTGATCCGCTCCGAGGGGGCGGCGGGAACGGCCCGCGCCGTCATCGGGGCGGCTGCCGGGTTCATGCCCGAGGCGCTGTAGACCGGGATGATCAGCTGGCGGCCGGGCGTCACCTGGCCGGCGCTGGTCAGGCCGTTGGCCGACAGGATCGCCGAGGCCGGCACGCCGAAGCGGGTCGACATCTGGTTGAGGCTGTCGTTCGGGGCGACGGTGATGGTGGTGCCCCCTTGCGCGTTCCAGCCGGGCGTGCCGGTGGAGGCGACGCGGGTGGTCTGCGCCATCGGCTGGGTCGGCACGCGGGCCGCCACCGGGCCGGGCCGGGGCGAGATCGCCGTCGGCGCGCCGAGCGCCTCGGACTGGATCCGGCCGGTGCGGATCGGCGGCGCCGACGGCATGTCCGGCAGGCTGCCCGTCGCCGCCGGCTCGCTCGCCATGTTCGACGCGAACGGGTTGGTGAAGGGGCTGTCGAGACGCGATGCGTCCGACGAGCAGGCGGCGGCACCGCTGCCGATAACTCCGATGAGAGCGAAGCGCGACAGCGTCTTCATCCTCCGACCAGTCCCGCGAACCCGCATCGACGCACCCGTTTGCCTGACGCAACTTGATGAGCCCATGAAAGCCGGATTCAGGTTAAACAACCGTTCCCGTTCACCACGTTCACGGCCGCGCGAGCACCATTTCGCTCTCGGGATCGCTCCTTAGGAATGCTTACCGCAGGCGGAGCGGCGAGCGCGATTGGTTAAAGCGCGGCGGCTCGTCCGGGCACCAGCGGCGCGAGGCGCAGGCGCGGTCCCGGCTCGACGACGAGGCCCTGCCCGCCATGCGTGGCCGCCATCAGCCCGCCCTCCGATCCGGCGACGAGGCGGCCGCCGGGCTTCAGCGCCGCGGCCCAGGATGCGGGCGGCTCCGCGACCGCACCGTGGACCAGGATGCGGTCGTAGCCGCCCCCCGCGGTGTCGGCGAGGCCGTCGCCCTGGAGCACGCGGGCGCGCCCTGCGAGGTTCGCGCTCGCCTGCCCGGCCAGCGTCGCGTAGCGCTCCAGGCTCGTCACCGCGCCGGCGCCGAGTTGCAGCAGCAGCGCCGTGACGTAGCCGGACCCGGTGCCGATCTCGAGGATCCGCATTCCGGGCTCGACCTTCAGCAGCGTCAGCATCGTCGCCACCGTGCTCGGTGCGGTCATCGCCGCGCCGCAGGGCAGCGGCAGGGAAAGGTCGCGCCGGGCGAGGTGGCGATACGCGGCGGGGGCGAACGCGGCGCGCGGCACCTGCTCCATCGCCCGCAGCACCGCCGTGTCGCGGGTGCCGCGCCCGCGCAGGGCCAGCACGAAGGCGGCGTTCTCGATCGCCCCGCCGAGGCCGGCATGGCCGCTCAAGCTCGCGCCGGCCTGGTCGTCGATCGCGTCCACGTCGCTTCCGGTCATGGCGGCAGGTCGCCGATCCAGGCGAGGATGAGCGCCGCCAGCGCGTCCGGCGCCTCGAGCGGCAGCATGTGGCCGGCATCCGCGACCACCGCCATCGTCGCGCCGGGGATGCCGTCGCGCAGCTCCTCCGATTCCGCGATGCTGCGCAGGCGGTCCCGGCCCGCCGCGATCACCAGCGTCGGGCAGCCGAGCGCACCGAGCCGATCCGCGTCGCCGACCCGCTCGAGCCGGGATTGGCGTAGGAAGGCCTCGCGCCCGAGGCGCTGCCCCATCGCACGGATGCGCTCGATCAGGGCCGCGTCCCCGGCCCGGTCCGGATGCACCGAGGCGGCCGCCGCCGCCCGGCTCAGGCCGCCGAAGTGGCCGGCCTCGACGCCCTCGATGGCGAGGCGCTTGGCGACCGCCTGCTTGCGCGAGTCGGATCGCGACGAGGTCGCGATCAGCACCAGC
This sequence comes from Methylobacterium sp. E-025, assembly GCF_022829705.1. NCBI lineage: Bacteria > Pseudomonadati > Pseudomonadota > Alphaproteobacteria > Hyphomicrobiales > Methylobacteriaceae > Methylobacterium > Methylobacterium sp. E-025. Next base: position 54,423 of record NZ_JAKSYR010000037.1, on the reverse strand, counting down.
CCCCGCACCCGCTCCGGCGCGAGCCGCGCCGCCTCGCGGGCGACGTAGCCGCCCATCGAGAACCCGACGAGCACGAAGCGCGCCGGCGCCTCGGCGAGCAGCCGCTGCGCCATCGCCGGGATCGTGTCGTCGTGGGCGAGGCTCGCATGGTGGATCGGGCCTGCGGGCGCCAGCGCCTCGGCCATGTCGTCCCACAGGCTGGCATCGGCCATGTATCCGGGGATCAGGACGAGGCTCATCGGGCGAGTCTCCGGTTCGGGATGCGGTCGCCCCCGAGAGGATGTCCGCTTTCGGCCCCGTCGTTGCGGGGCGCCGCAGGCGAGCCCGGAATTCAGAACCGCCGCGGCTGCGGGATCCGCCTACTGCGCGAAGGCCTGGGCGAAGCGCGTCAGCGTCGGCTCGTCGGTGAGGTCGAGGCGCAGCGGCGTCACCGAGATGCGCTTCTCGGCGATCGCCTTCAGGTCGGAGCCGTTGCCCGGCTCGAACCGGGCCTTGGCGAAGGCGAGCCAGAAATACGGATTGCCGCGCCCGTCGGTGCGCGCGTCGATGGCGAGCAGCGCCTGGTTGCGCTGCCCCTGCGCCGCCACGGCGATGCCGGCGACCTCCTCCGGCTCGCAATCGGGGAAGTTGACGTTGATCACGATGCCCGGCTCGATCCCGGTCTCGAGGATCTTCTTCACCACGATCGGCCCGTGATGGGCGGCGCATTGCCATTTCAGGTTGCCGCGGCCGCCGATCCCGTAGGCCTGCGACATCGCGATCGAGCGCACGTTGAGGATCGTGCCCTCCATCGCGGCGGCGATGGTGCCGGAATAGGTCACGTCCTCGGCGACGTTCTGGCCGCGGTTGACCCCCGACAGCACGAGGTCCGGGCCGTGGTCGGCCAGGATGTGGCGCACGCCGAGGATGACGCAATCGGAGGGCGTGCCCTTCACCGCGAAGCGCTTCTCCGCGATGTGGCGCAGGCGCAGGGGGTCGTTCAGCGACAGCGAGTGCGAGACGCCGGATTGGTCGGTCTCGGGCGCCACCACCCAGACGTCGTCGGAGAGCGTCCGGGCGATGCCCTCCAGCGTCTCCAGGCCCGGCGCGTGGATGCCGTCGTCGTTGGTGACGAGAATGCGCATTACGGGCGTGGTCCTTCGATCCGGTTGAGGCCGCCCATGTAGGGCGCGAGCACGGACGGGATCGTGACGCTGCCGTCCGGGTTCTGATAGTTCTCCATCACCGCGATCAGCGCACGGCCGACCGCGACGCCCGAGCCGTTCAGGGTATGCACGAAGGCGGGCTTGCCGTCCTTACGGTACCGGGCATTCATCCGTCGCGCCTGAAAATCGCCGCAGACCGAGCAGGACGAGATCTCGCGGAAGGTCTTCTGGCCCGGCATCCAGACCTCGATGTCGTAGGTCTTCTGGCTGGCGAAGCCCATGTCGCCGGTGCACAGGGTCATCGTCCGGAACGGCAGGTCGAGCTCCTTCAAGACCGTCTCGGCGCAGGCCAGCATGCGCTCGTGCTCGTCCGCCGACTTCTCCGGGGCGGTGATCGAGACCAGCTCGACCTTGTTGAACTGGTGCTGCCGCAGCATCCCGCGGGTGTCGCGCCCGGCCGCCCCAGCCTCCGCACGGAAGCAGGGGGTCAGGGCCGTGAAGCGGAGCGGCAACTCGTCTTCCGCTAGGATGGATTCGCGGACGAGGTTGGTGAGCGGGACTTCGGCTGTGGGGATGAGCCAGCGCGAACTCTGGTCAAGCCGATCTTGAACTCCGCCCGAAATGAAGTCGGTTGCTTCGCGTTGATGGCCCGCGACGGCAATGATCGAACCAACGCTGCGACGAATGTCTTCAATGGTCGAACCGTCATTAACGGCGAACTGGTCATCGCGAAACTTCGGCAGCTGCGCCGTGCCGAACATCGCCTCGTCGCGCACCAGGATCGGCGGCGCGACCTCGAGATAGCCGTGCTCCTGCGTGTGCAGATCGAGCATGAACTGCCCGAGCGCCCGCTCCAGCCGGGCGATCTGGCCCTTGAGCACGACGAAGCGGGAGCCGGAGATCTTGGTCGCGGTCTCGAAATCCATCAGGCCCAAGGCCTCGCCGAGCTCGAAATGCTGGCGGCCGTCTGCAAGCGTTTCACGCGCGGACGCGAAGCGGCGGTATTCGACGTTGCCGTGCTCGTCGGCGCCCTCGGACACGTCGGCCTTGGGCCGGTTCGGAATCGCGGCGAGCCGGTCGTCGAGGGCCTTGGTGGCCTCGGACTGCGCCGTCTCCAGAGCAGGTGCGACCTCCTTGAGGCCGGCGACCTCGTCCATCAGCGCGGCGGCGCGCGCTTCGTCCTTCACCTTCTTGGCGGCGCCGATCTCCTTGGCCCGCGCGTTGCGGCGCTCCTGATTCTCCTGCGCCGCCGACACGGCCGCCTTGCGGGCGTCGTCCAGCGCGATCAGCTCGGCCGAGAGCGGGCTGAGGCCGCGACGGGAAAGGTCGCGGTCGAAGGCTTCCGGGTTGTCCCGGATGGCGCGGATGTCGTGCATGGGCTGGCTCGGGTCGTGCGGACGGGCACGCTTTGCAGCATCGGTCCGCGCGCGACAAGGCTGGGGCGGGCGATGGCGGGCACGCGCGTCCGCCGTGGACACCGCCCGGCCCGCTTCCGGTCAGGGCATCGAGATGATGCGTCTCGTGACGCCCTCCGCCGAAATCTTTCCCGTCAGCCCGGGGCGCCGAAGGCGAGCCTCGAATCAAGAACCGCAGGTCGGAATTCGGCTTGGCACCCTCGGCGGCTCTGGATCCCGGACCCTGTCGGCGGGAGCCGGCGCTTCGCAACCCCGGCGGTCAGGCCGCCAGACGCCGGCGCTCCGGGGCGTCCTGGGCATCCGACGCGGCTTCGGTCTCCGCGGCGAGGCGCACCCGCTCCTGCTCCTCGCGAAAACTCGCCAGGATCGCTTCGGGCAGCGCGTCGAGGATGGCGCCGACCGGGTCGGTGCGCGGCTCCCGCTCGGCGACGATGTCGGCCTCGGGCGACGCCACGTCCGTAAAGCGCCGGTCGCCGATGCGGTCGCGAGGGTCGAGCGCGATGCGGTCCAAAGCCGTCGGCTCGGGAATGTCGTCGGCCGCGAGCCTGAGCGTGGCCGCCTCCTGCGCCGCGCGCCATTCCGCGGCAGCCTCGTCGGCCTCGCGGCGGGCGGCCTCGCGCGCCAGGGCCTCCTCGGCGATGGCGCGGGCGACCGCGCGGGCCTCGTCGCGGGCGGCCTCGGCCTCGTAGCGCGTCAGCAGCGCCATCACCCCCTGCATCTCGGAGAACGGCATGTCCTCGCAGGCAGTGATCGCCCGCTCGATCATCCGCCGCGACAGGCCGACGCCGCGCAACGTGCTGGTGCCGTCGGCGGCCTCGCGCCAGGCCGAGAGCGCGGCCACCACTGCGGGCAGCAGCGCTTCGGCGAGGCCGGCGCGGCGATGCAGGTCGGCGATCCCGCGCGGCTCGCGCAGCAGCGTGCCGACGCGGGCGTGCTCCAGGCCGGTGAGGTCGGCGAACGCGGTCTCCGCAAAGGCCATCTGCCCCGAGAGGATCGCCCGCAGGATCAGGCCGGCATTGAGCTGGCCCGTGATGCGCAGGTGCTTGACGATCCGCGCGGTGGCGGCGGCGCCCGCGCCGTCGCAGAGCTCGAGCACCGTGCGCTCGCCGGCCTCGCGGCTCATCCGGGCGCTGCGGTCGGGCGAGAGCCAGCCGCACGCGGTCACGAAGTCCGACAGGGTCCGGGCGAGCCGGGCGCCGACGGCGTGGCGCACCTCGATCGGCAGGTCCGCCCGCGCCAGCAGCGCCTCGCGCACGCCGGCGTCGCCGCCGTGGCGCTCGACCATGCGCAGCATGCGGCCCGTGGTGATGCGCGCCGTCGGGTTGCGGGCCAGCACCGCGAGAGTGTCGGCGCCGCCGATCTCGGCCAGGGCCCCGGCCACGGCGTGCGAGAGGTGATGGCGCGCGGCGATCGTCGCGCGGATCGTCTCGCAGCCCATCGCGGCGGCGTCCACGAGGTCGGCATCGGTCAGGACCGGCGATGCGGCGAGCACCAGGCAGGCGACCTCGGTCTGGTCGGAGGCCAGGGCCACGACGAGGGGGCGCGGCGCACGCGCCGAGGCGGCGCAGGCCTCGGCCATGGCGCGGCGCACCACCGGGGCCGGGTCGTCGAGCAGCGCCAGGATGGCGGTCTTGGCCTCCCACGCGGCATCCGCCTCCAGGTTGCCGTACAGGTAGGCCCGCGTCAGCGCGGAGGCGGCCTCGGCCCGGCGCCCCGCCGAGGTGGACTGGGTGCAGGCGAGGAACTGGCGGATGTTCATGGGCCGCTCCGGTTCGTGAACAACGACGCGTTGGGGGCGGCGGCAAGCGACGCCGCGAATTCGGCCGGCCGGCGCGGCGGCAGCGGCGGATCGACGAGCGCGCGGCCCGCCGGAATCGCCGCGGCGATGGCGCCGGTGGTCTCGGGGTCGGCCGAGGCGACCGCCGCGACCGGCACGGTGGAATCGAGGCTCGGGTCGGAGCGCGGGAAGTAGCTCGGGGCCGGCCGGGCGGCCTCCGCCGCGCGGCCCTGGAACAGCTTGGCGACGCCCTCCGAGAGGGCGCCCTGGCGCCGGTCGGTCTGGAACAGGGTGCGCAGGTCGCCCCCGACCGCGGCGTAGGCGCTCGCCGCCGCCGGCGGGGCGACGGCGGCGCCCTGCGTCAGCAGGGTCACGTCGCTGGCGGCGGTGCGGCCGGCGCCCGCCGCGGAGAGGCTGGCATAGAGCTCGGCGGTGGTGCGCGGCCGGCCGGTGCGATCGTAGAACAGGCCGCGGTTGGCGGCGGCGGCCTCCGGCATGTCGAGGGCGGCCGCCCGGTCCGGGGTCGCCCGCGCGGCGGCGATCAGCGTCGTCGCGCCCTTCGCCCCGAGCACGTGGGCGGCGTAGAGGTCGCCCGCGGTCGGCTCGCGCCCGAGCGCCGCCGACAGCGCCTCGCCGTTCTTCTGGGTGAAGGCGCCCGCGAGCGAGGCGGCGATCTTCGGGTCGCGCCGGAGGTCGAGGATCGCCTGGCGCTGGCCGGCATCCGCGACGGTGTAGCTGCCGTCCGGCCGCGCGACGATGGCGTCGGCGTAGGCCTGGAGGCCGAGCTTCGGCCCGGCGGACTTCATCACCCCGAGCCAGGTCTGCTCGATGAACTGGAACAGGCCGGTGGCGGTCGAGGTGCCGGCCTTGGCCGAGGGATCGAGGGCGGATTCGCGCTGGGCCGTGGCGAGCAGGTAGTCGAAGCCGACGCCGCTGCTCTGGGCCCCGTCGCGGATCGCGTCGACGACCGCGCCCTGCGGACCCGCGGCCCGCGGCGGCGCCGCGGCTGGCTGGGGGTTCGAAGGCGTGGTGAACAGGAACATCGATCGCCGCTTCGAGCCGCACGCGCCGGACGGGCGTCGCGTGAGGCGCCGCACGGTGCGCCCCGGATGCGGGGACCTTTGGCCATCATGGTAAAGAAAGCCTAAATGCCCGATGACTCGGCCCTCATGCGCGTCCTGCTGATCGCCTCGCCCGCGGGCGCGCCGCCCGACCTCGCCCACGCCGATGCCCTGGTGCTGGACCATGCCCCGGCCGCCGAGCCCGCCTGGCTCCCGCCCCTGCGGCGGAGGCCCGGCGCATTGCCGCTCTACGTCCGGGTCGCACCGAGCGCGGCCGACCTCGCCGCGGCGCTGGCGCTGCGGCCCGACGGCATCGTCCTGCCGGGTGTCGCCGATGCCGGCGACGTCGCCCGGCTCGGCGTGCGCCTGTCCGTGCACGAGGCCGAGACCGGCATCCCGGACGGTGCGACGCGGATCGTCGCCGGCCTCGACGGCGCCGGCGCCCTGCTCCGCTTCGGCGGCGGCTCGGAAAGGTTCGCGCGCCTCGCCGGCCTGTTCTGCGCGTTCGACGCGCTGGCGCGCGACCTCGGGGTCTCGGCCTCGTCGCGGGCGCCGCAGCCTGCTCCGCTGGCGCAGGCGCGCGGGCTTCTGGTGCTGGCCGCCGCCGCCTTGCGCGTCCCGGCCTTCGACATGCCCGGCCCGTCGCCCGATCGCGCGACGGTGGAGGCGGCCTGCCGCGACGGGTTCCGGGGGGGCTTCGCCGAGACCGCCGCGGCGGCGGCCATCCTCGCCGCGGTGTTCGGGCGGGATCCGAGCGTCGCCGGTGGCCCTCGCGGCGCGCTGCCCCTAGGGTGAGCGGACATCCTCCGATCGAAGCTGCAGCATGCCGCATCCGCGACGCCTCGCCCGCACGACCCTCGGCTTCGCCCTGCTGGCGCTCTTGGCACTCCCGGCGGGGCCGGCCCGGGCCCGCCCGTTCACCGATGCGGCCGGCCGCGTGGTCGAGGTTCCGGAGCGGGCCGCCCGGGTCGTCGCCGCCGGCCCGCCCGCGTCCGTGTTGCTCTACACGCTCGCGCCCGAGCGGATGGCGGCCTGGGTCCGGTCGCCCTCCCCCGCGGAGCGGCCCTACCTCGCCCCGGCGACCTGGGGACTTCCGGCCAGCGGCCGCCTGACCGGGCGCGGCGGCACGGCCAACGTCGAGGCGGTGCTCGCCCTCAAGCCGGACCTGATCGTCGACGTCGGCTCGACGGGGCCGACCTACGCCTCGCTCGCCGACCGGGTCCAGGCCCAGACCGGCATCCCTTACATCCTGCTCGACGGCGCCTTCGCCAGGACCGCCGAGACCTACCGTCGGCTCGGCGCCGTCCTCGGACTGGATCAGGCTGCCGACGGGCTCGCGGCCTATGCCGACCGCACCGTGGCGGAGGTCGCCGCCCGCGTCGCGCAGATCCCGGAGGCGGAGCGTCCGCGCGTGTACTATGCCCGCGGCCCGCGCGGCCTGGAGACGGGTTTTTCCGGCTCGATCAACACCGAGATCCTCGAGGTGGTCGGCGCCCGGAACGTGGCCGTCGGCGGCAACGGCCTCGCCAACGTCTCGCCGGAGCAGGTCCTGGGCTGGAACCCGGACGTGATCGTCGCCCTCGATCCCGCCTTCCGGCCCGCCGACGATCCGCTCTGGCAAGGGGTGAAGGCGGTGCGCGAGGGGCGCGTCTACCGGACGCCGACGCTGCCCTTCGCCTGGTTCGACGCGCCGCCGGGCGTGAACCGCCTAATCGGCGTGCGCTGGCTCGCGCACCTGCTCTACCCGGCGCAGTTCCCCGAGCCCCTGCCGGCGATCGTCGCCGACTTCTACCAGCGGTTCTACCACGTCGCCCTCGCCCCCGAGGCGGTCGACGCGCTGCTCGCCGACGCGGTGCCGGCGCACCGATCACGCGACGCCGGGCGATGACCCAGGGCGCCGCGACGACAGACGCGCCCGCGGCGGCGCAGGCCGTCCCCGGCGCGGGACGGCGTGCCTCGGCGGCCGTGCGAGCCTGCCTCGCGCTGTGCGGCCTCGGCGCGCTCGTCCTCGTCGCCCTCGCCGCGGGGAAATTCCCGGTGCCGGTCGCCGAGGTGTTCGCGATCCTGGCCTCCAAGCTGTTCGGGACCGCGCCGGGCGAGGCGACCGCGCAGGTGGTGGTGCTTCAGGTCCGCCTGCCGCGGGTGGCCGCCGCGCTCGTCGTCGGCGCGGCTTTGTCGTCGGCCGGCGCGACCTACCAGGGCCTGTTCCGCAATCCCCTGGTCTCGCCCGACATCCTCGGGGTCTCGGCCGGCGCCGGCCTCGGGGCGGTGCTCGGCATCACCCTCGCGCTGCCGGTCCTCGCGATCCAGGGGCTGGCCTTCGCTGGGGGCCTCGGCGCCGTGGCGATCGTCTACGCGGTCGGCGCGCTGGTCGGCCGGCACGATCCGGTGCTGACGCTGGTGCTGGCCGGCGTCGCGGTCGGCGCCGTGCTCGGCTCAGGCATCTCGCTGCTCAAGGTGCTGGCCGACCCCTACAACCAGCTGCCCGCCATCACCTACTGGCTGCTCGGCAGCCTGTCCTCCGTCACCCTCAGCGACGTCCTGGCGATCCTGCCGGCGATCGGGCTCGGGCTCCTGCCCCTCGTCCTGCTGCGCTGGCGCATGAACCTGATGAGCCTCGGCGAGGAGGAGGCGCGGGCGCTCGGCATCGAGACCCGCTGGCTGCGCCCGCTCCTCGTCGCGGCGGCGACGCTCGTCACCGCGGCGGCGGTCTCGGTGACGGGGGTGATCGGCTGGATCGGCCTGGTCGTGCCGCACGTCGCGCGCGGCCTCGTCGGCCCGGATTTCCGCCGCCTGCTGCCGGCCTCCGCGCTGCTGGGCGCCGGCTATCTCGTGGCGGTGGACCTCGCCGCCCGCACCCTGGCGCCGATCGAGGTGCCGCTCGGCATCCTCACGGCGCTCGCCGGCGCGCCGTTCTTCCTCTGGCTGCTGGCGGCGGGCAAGCGGGGCTGGTCCTGATGCTGTCCGTCGAGGCGCTGGCCTTCGGATACGGCGCGCGCGAGGTCGGCGCCGGCGTCAGCTTCTCGCTCGGGGCCGGCGAGGTGCTGTGCCTGCTCGGGCCGAACGGCGGCGGCAAGACCACCCTGTTCAAGACCCTTCTCGGCCTGCTGCCGGCCCGCGCGGGCCGCGTCCGGCTCGACGGCGAGGACCTGTCGCGCTGGTCGCGCCGCAGGATCGCGCGCGCGATCGCCTACGTGCCGCAGGCGCATGCGGCGTTCTTCCCGTTCACCGTGCGCGCGGTGGTGCTGATGGGGCGCGCGGCCCGGCTCGCGCCCTTCGCCAGCCCCGGCCGCAAGGACCGCGAGGCGGCGGACGCGGCGCTCGAGAGGCTCGGGATCGCGCATCTCGGCGAGCGCATCTACACCGAGATCAGCGGCGGCGAGCGGCAGATGGTGCTGATCGCGAGGGCGCTCGCCGGCGAGCCGCGCATCCTGGTGATGGATGAGCCGACCGCGAGCCTCGATTTCGGCAACCAGACCCGCGTGCTCGAGCAGGTCCGTCGTCTCTCGGCCACCGGCATCGCCGTGGTGCTTTCGACGCACGACCCCGGCCACGCCTTCCTCTGCGCCGACCGCGTCGCGCTGCTGCACGGCGGCCGCCTCGTCGCGCTCGGAGACCCTGAGGCGACGATCACGCCCGAGAGCCTGCGCCGCGTCTACGGGGTGGAGGTGGCGGTGGTGCCCCTGCCGGGGCACGGGCGCTCGGTCTGCACGCCGATCCTGGCGTGATCCCGAGCCTCGGGGGGCATCGCCCAAGGGGTCGGTCGCCCACGAGGCCGGCGGATGCCCCCGGCCCCATGATCGCAGCCGGTCAGTCGACGGCGACCATCACGTCGGAGGCCTTGACCACGGCGTAGGCCTCGCCGCCGACCGTGAGCTTGAGGCTGTCGACCGCCTCGTTGGTGATCGCCGCGGTGACGATCTGGCCGGCGGCGATCTCGATCTTCACGTGCGCGGTGGTCGCGCCCTTCTCGACGGCGACGACCTTGCCCTTGATGACGTTGCGTGCTGAGATCTTCATCGAACAGCCTCTGTGGATGAAAGAAAAGTCACTTGGTGCCGGGCTCGGCCGGGATCTCGGCGCCCTGCCCGGCCGGGATCACGGAGAAGCCTTGGGCTTCGAAGAACGGTTTGGCCGACGCGCTCTTCAGGAAGTCGAGGAAACGGGCCGCGCCGTCGCCCTTAGCCTCGGACGTGACGGCGAACGGGTACACCACCGGCGGATGGCTGGCCGCCGGAAACACGCCGACCACCTTCACGCCCGGATCGGACTTCGCGTCGCTCTCGTAGACTACGCCGAGGGGCGCCTCGCCGCGCGAGACCAGGGCGAGCGCCGCGCGCACGTTGTCGGCCTGCGCCAGCCGCGGCTGGATCGTCGCCCACAGCCCGAGCGTCTCGAAGGCCGCCTTGGCGTACTTGCCCACCGGCACCGAGCTGACCTCGCCGGTGGCGAGCCGCCCGTCCACGCCGAGCGCCTTGGCGAAGCCCTCTACGGTGAACGCAACCTCGCTCTCCTTGGCGTCCTTCGGTGCGACGACGACGAGGCGGTTTTTGAGCAGGTTCACCCGGCTCTCGGCCCGGATGAGCATCTTCTTGTCGAGGTAGTCCATCCATTCGAGATCGGCCGAGGCGAAGAGGTCGGCCGGCGCGCCCGCCTCGATCTGGCGGGCGAGCGCCGAGGAGGCGGCGTAGCTCGCCTTGACCGCGATCCCGGTCTGCGCGGTGAAGGCCTTGCCGGCGTCGTCCAGGGCGTTCTTCAGGCTCGCGGCACCGAATACCGTGACCGTCTCGGCGGCCTGCGCGGCGGTCCCGAGCAGCAGGGCGGCGACGAGGACGGCGCGCGTGATACCGATCAAGAGGACCTCCGAAACGGCCGCCTCGCAGGGGTCGAGCCGGCCGCACCGCTATATCCCAGCAAGTATAGCGATGGCCAGGGCCGATCGCAGGGTCGATGCCGCTCGCCGTGCCGTCGCCGTCCGGGTTAGGATGCCGGACGAGGGGAACCGATGGCGACGCTGAGCATCCGCATCGATCTCGGGCCGGGCAACCGGCTCGGACCCGGTAAGGTGCAACTGCTGGAGATGATCGCCGCGCACGGTTCGATCTCGGCGGCGGGCCGGGCGCTTGGCATGTCCTACCGGCGGGCCTGGATGCTGGTCGAGGCGATCAATGCCGGGTTCCGGCAGCCGGTGGTCGAGGCGCAGATCGGCGGACGGAGCGGTGGCGGGGCGCGGCTGTCCGCCTTCGGCGCGGAGGTGGTGGCGCAGTACCGCGCGGTCGAGCGCCTGGCTGCGGAGGCCGCCGCCCCGTTGCTCGTGCGCCTCGAAGGCGCGGCGGCGGATCCATCCGGCGATCGGGGAGGATCAGGCGACCGACCGGAGGGCGGCGGCGATGGCGTCCCGCTCGGCGGCGAGATCGCCGGTGGCGACGGGGCGTGAGGCGCGGGCGTACCAGTAGGCCGCGTTGGCCGGGTCGCCCTCGAGACGGTGGAGATGGGCGTGGACCCAGGCGGCATCCGCACCCGCCGCGTCCTGGACGAGCGCGTGGGCGCGGTCCCAATGCGCCGGACCCTTCGCCGCCCACCACAGGGCGGCCAGCGCCGGAGGCAGGTCGTGCGGCGGGGCGTCGGCCGCAGGTCCAGGGTCGGGCGGGGCGGTGGGCGTCGCGTCCGGCTTCGTCATCGTCGGCTCCGGCCTGCGCTGGGCTGCAGGCCGGGATGACGCGGGTGCGGGTACGGAGGTTCCGCCTCAGGCGCGCGCGGATTGGCGCAGCGCGCCGCGCCCGGCGTAGCGCCCCTGCGCGCCGAGGCCCTCCTCGATCCGGATCAGCTGGTTGTACTTGGCCAGTCTGTCCGAGCGGGCGAGCGAGCCGGTCTTGATCTGCCCGCAATTGGTCGCGACCGCGAGATCGGCGATGGTCGCGTCCTCGGTCTCGCCGGAGCGGTGCGACATCACCGCGGTGTAGCCGGCTCGATGAGCCATATCGACGGCGGCCAGCGTCTCGGTGAGCGAGCCGATCTGGTTGACCTTGATCAGGATCGCGTTCGCAGAGCCCTCCGCGATCCCGCGGGCGAGGCGTTCGACGTTGGTCACGAACAGGTCGTCACCGACGAGCTGGCAGCGGTCGCCGATGCGCTGGTTGAGCAGGCGCCAGCCCTCCCAGTCGTCCTCGGCCATGCCGTCCTCGATCGACAGGATCGGGTAGGCGTCGACGAGCTTGGCCAGGTAGTCGACTTGGCTCTCGATCGAGCGGACGGTGCCCTCGCCCTCGTAGTGGTAGGCGCCGTCCTTGAACCAGTCGGTGACCGCGCAGTCGAGCGCGAGCACCATGTCGGTGCCCGGCTTGAAGCCCGCCGCCTGGATCGACTCCATGACGAAGTCGAGGCCGGCTTCCGCCGTCGGCAGGTTCGGGGCGAACCCGCCCTCGTCGCCGACGTTGGTGTTGTGCCCGGCCTTCTTGAGCGCGCTCTTGAGGGTGTGGAACACCTCGGCGCCCATGCGCACCGCCTCGGCGATGGAGGTGGCCCCCACCGGCATGATCATGAATTCCTGGAAGTCGATCGGGTTGTCGGCATGCGCGCCGCCGTTGATGATGTTCATCATCGGCACCGGCAGGACCCGGCCCTGGACGCCGCCGACGTAGCGGTAAAGTGGCAGGCCGGAGGCTTCCGCGGCGGCCTTGGCCACGGCGAGCGACACGCCGAGGATGGCGTTGGCGCCGAGGCGGGCCTTGTTGGGGGTGCCGTCGAGCTCGATCATCGCCTCGTCGACCGCGACCTGGTCCTCGGCGTCCATGCCGCCGATCGCGTCGAGGATCTCGGTCTGGACCGCGTGCACGGCGTTGCGCACGCCCTTGCCGGCGTAGCGGCCCTTGTCGCCGTCGCGCAGCTCCACCGCTTCATGCGCGCCGGTGGAGGCGCCCGACGGCACGGCCGCGCGGCCGAAGGAACCGTCCTCCAGCAGCACGTCGACCTCGACGGTGGGGTTGCCGCGGCTGTCCAGAATTTCGCGGGCGGCGATGTTGGTGATCGCGGTCATGAAGGCTCCTCCCCAAGGGCGCACGCGATCGGCGGCGGGCCCGGATTCGGTCTCGTCGCTGCGGCTTATCCGTCAAGGCGCGGCCTCGGGCAAGGCGGTGCGCGATCGCGCGATGCGACCGGCAAAGTGAATGCAAAAGCCGCCGCCGCCCGTTCCGGTTTCGAGCCCCAGCGGCGATGCCGCGAGCGACGCGCGGCCGAACCATGCACGCGGGTCGGATGCACCGCGGCGAGGCCTGCGGTAAGGAGGGCCATGACCGATGAATCCTTGCAGCTGGGGCAGCCGACGCCCCTCCCCGCCGGCCCGCACGAGGCCCGCCTCGACCGGGTGCCGAACCCGCACCCGGATACGGACTACCTTGCCCGCTTCACCGTCCCAGAATTCACCTCGCTCTGCCCGGTGACCGGCCAGCCCGACTTCGCGATCCTGGTGATCGACTACGTCCCGGATCGCTGGCTCGTGGAGTCGAAGTCGCTCAAGCTCTACCTCGGCGCATTCCGCAACCACGGCGCGTTCCACGAGGATTGCACGGTGGGCATCGCCAAGACGCTCGTCGACCTGCTCGGGCCGCGCTACCTGCGGATCGGCGGCTTCTGGTACCCGCGCGGCGGCATCCCGATCGACGTGTTCTGGCAGACCGGTGCGCCGCCCGCCTCCGTCTGGCTGCCCGATCCCGGCGTCCCGCCCTACCGCGCCCGCTGAGGGAAGCCGTACGAACGAAAAGGGCGACCGGAATGCCCGGTCGCCCCAAATTCACGTGCTGGATGGCGAGCCCTTAGTAGGGCGAGCCGTAGTAGCCGCCGTAGGCCGGGGCGCCGTAGCCGCCGTACGCACCGTAGCCGCGGTTGTAGCCGTAGGCATCGCGTGCTGCGCCGGCGGCGATCGCACCGGCTGCGAGGCCGGCGATGCCGAGGCCAACAGCGGCGCCCGTGCCGATGCCGCGACCGCCGCGGTAGCCGTAACCCCGGCCGTAGCCGCCGCCGTAACCGTGGCCGTAGCCGCCGCGGAAGCCGGGACGCGCATCGGCCGTGGTGGCGGAGAGGACACCAGCCGAGATGATCGCGGCGGTGACGAGAGCGAACTTGCGCATGATGATCCTTTCTCGATGATCCATCGAATTTACAAGCTCAACGCTGAAGCTCGGCGATCGTTCCGAAGGTTCCGTGGCGAAGCGGACCCCAGGGGGAGATTCGGTGCCGGCATTCGCGCCCGGCGAAGGTTAACGAAGCGCGCACAAGACCGGGGTTCGGGCCCGTGCTCCGCTTCAGGGCGCGTCGCCACCGCACGGGGATGCAGGGGCGCGTGCCAGCGATGAGGGTCTAAGCTTTCTTCGACCGCGCACGGGTCTTGCGCGCGCGACCCTGCGCGGGCGGAGATCCGTCGAAGGGCGCCGGGCTGCAGAGCCCGAGCGCGCGCCTGTTCCGCTTCCCTTCGCGTCAGCGCGTGGTGTAGTCGCCGGCGCCCTTGGGGCGCTGCATGGCGAACTTCGCGTCCGGCCCGATCTTGAAGTAGTCGAAGTAGCCGCCGCGCATGATCGGCTGCATCGCGGCCGTGTCGACGAGGCCGTCCTTCACGAAGCGGTCGTCGATGTAGATCGAGACCACCTGCCCGATCACCAGGAAGTTGGCGGCCTCGCCCCCTCCGAGCGGAACCAGCGGCACGGTCTGCAGCCACCGGCATTCGAGGGCGGCGGCGGCTTCCGCCACCCGGGGCGCGCGCACCTTGCGCGACGGGGCCGTGGTCAGCCCCGCGAAATCGAACTCGCTCTCGCCGCGCGGCAATGGGGCCGAGGAGGCGTTCATCGGCTCGCGCAGATCGTAGGTGGCGAGGTTGCAGACGAAATCGCCGCCCTCCTCCGCGAAGGTCAGCGCGTCCTTGCGGCCGGTGGAGGAGAACGCGACCATGTCGTCGCCGACCGCGTTGAAGAACGAGTACGGCGCGAGGTTGAGCTTCCCCTCCCGACTCATGGCACTGATCCACCCGATCGGCCGCGGCGCGACGATCGCCTTCAGCGGGTTGTGCGGCAGGGTGCGGTCGTCGGGGGCGTAATGCATGGGTGCGAGCCTTACAGGCGCGTGACGATCTCGGCGAGGTCCGGCCGCGGCCGGTCCGACGGGATCTCCTCGGGGGCACCGATATGGATGAAGCCCGCGAGCTTCTCGCGCGGGTCGAGGCCAAGGGCTTCGAGCACGCGGCGATCGTAGGCGTACCATTCGGTCAGCCAGGCGGTGGCGAAGCCCTGGGCGTTGGCCGCCACCACGAGGTTCATGCAGGCGGCGCCCGCCGACAGGACCTGCTCCCATTCCGGGATCTTCACGTGCGGCCCGGCCCGCGACACGACCGCGACGACGACCGGCGCGTGCGCGAGGCGCTTGGCCTCGAGGTCGAGCCGCGCGGCGTCGGCCTCCGGGTTGTCGGCGGCGTAGGTCTTCGCGATCACGGCCCCGATCCGCTCGCGCGCCGCGCCCGCGATCACGATGAAGCGCCACGGCGCGAGCTTGCCGTGGTCGGGCACCCGCGAGGCCAGCGTCAGGATCGTGTCGATCTGCTCCGGGCTCGGTCCCGGGTCCGTCATCCGCACGGGCGGCACCGAGCGGCGGGTGCGCAGCATGTCGAGGGTGGCGTTCATCGGGGCGTCTCGGCTGGCCGGTGCGGGGCGGTCCCGCGATCGCGTCGGGATTTCGCACGGGTGGGACCGGCTGGGAAGTCGGGCAGCTTGGCGCGGGAAGCGCGAGGACCCTCGGCGGCCTTGCGCTCGCCACGGTCCGGGATCACACGGGCGAGACGGTGACGTTCGGCCGGTTCGGCCTTTGGGGAGAAGGCTTGCGACATGCGCGGACGAAGGCTCGGGCCCGGATTGGCGCTGCTGGCTGCGGTCGCGCCGCTCGCAGCCGCGGCGCAGTCGCCGGACCCCTTCGGCAACCGCCTCGGCGGCGGCCTTCCCTCGCCCTCGATCACGACGCCGGACCTGCCTCCGAGCCAGCCCGAGGGCGAGGCGACCCTGTCGCTCTCCGCGCTGCTGTCGGGGATCGGCCAGCCGCTGCGGTCCGGCCTGGTCTGGCGGATCTACGAGGATCGCACCGACGGCGTCCGGCCCGCGATCGTCGCGCGCTCCACCGACCCGGCGCCGACGTTCAAGCTCGCGCCGGGCGCCTACGTCGCCTCCGTGACCTACGGCTTCGCCAGCGCGACGAAGAAGATCGCGATGTCCGGCCAGCCGGCGACCGACACCCTGCGGGTGGCCGCCGGCGCGCTCAAGCTGTCGGGCGCGATCGGCGACACCCGGATCGCTCCGGCGCAGCTCTCCTTCTCGGTCTTCGTGCCGATCGGCACCAACTCGGAGGGGCGGCTGGTGCGCAGCGGCGTCAAGGCCGGCGAGCTGCTGCGCCTGCCCGAGGGCACCTACCACGTGGTCTCGACCTACGGGGAATCGAACGCGATCCAGCGCGCCGACCTGAAGGTCGAGAACGGCAAGGTCACCGACGCCACCCTCAACCACCGGGCCGCCACGGTGACGCTGAAGCTCGTCACCAGCCCCGGCGCCGAGGCCTTCGCCGGAACGGCCTTCTCGGTGCTGACGCCCGGCGGCGACACCATCCGCGAGGCGATCGGCGCGTTCCCGCAGGTCACCCTGGCGGAGGGCGACTACGTGCTGATCGCCCGCCACGACGGGCAGGTCTACACCCGCGAGTTCAAGGTCGAGAGCGGGCTCGACCGCGACATCGAGGTCCTGGCCAAGGCGGGGTGAGCGGGCGCCGGCGCCTTAGGGCGTCGGGCTCTCGCCATGCTGCCCGTCGAGCACCGTGCCCGTGCTCGGCACGCTCTCGGCGACGGCCTCGGCCCGGCGCAGGTCGGGCGAGGTCGCCTCGGCGACGAAGCTCGCCACCGCCTCCGCGAGCGGCAGGGTCCGGGTCTGCTGGCTGCCCAGCCGCCGGATCGAGACCGTGCGCTCCTCGGCCTCGCGCCGGCCGAGCGCCAGGATCACCGGCACCTTGGCCAGCGAGTGCTCGCGGACCTTGTAGTTGATCTTCTCGTTGCGCAGGTCCGCCTCGACCCGCAGGCCGGCCCGCATCAGCACCCGGACGACCTCCGCCGCATAGGCGTCGGCTTCCCCGGTGATGGTCGCGACCACCACCTGGACGGGGGCGAGCCAGAGCGGGAAGTGGCCGGCGAAGTGCTCGATCAGGATGCCGGTGAACCGCTCCATCGAGCCGCAGATCGCCCGGTGCACCATCACCGGCGGCACCTTCTGGCTCTCGGCATCGACGTAGAACGCACCGAACCGCTCCGGCAGGTTGAAGTCCACCTGCGTGGTGCCGCACTGCCAGTCGCGCCCGATCGCGTCGCGCAGCACGTACTCGAACTTCGGCCCGTAGAAAGCGCCCTCGCCCGGGTTCACCTCGGTGCGGATGCGGCCGCCCGACTGCGCCTCGATCTGCGCCAGCACGCGGGTCATCACCTCCTCGGCATGGTCCCATAGGGCGTCCGAGCCGACCCGCTTCTCGGGCCGGGTCGAGAGCTTCACCACGATCTGGTCGAAGCCGAAATCGGCGTAGGTCGAGAGGATCAGGTCGTTGATCGTGAGGCACTCGTCGGCGAGCTGGTCCTCGGTGCAGAAGATGTGCGCGTCGTCCTGCGTGAAGCCGCGCACGCGCATCAGCCCATGCATCGCGCCCGACGGCTCGTAGCGATGCACGACGCCGAATTCCGCCATGCGCAGAGGCAGGTCGCGGTAGCTCTTCAGACCGTGCTTGAAGATCTGAACGTGGCCCGGGCAGTTCATCGGCTTCAAGGCGAACCAGCGCTTGTCCTCGGCCTCGTCGCCGGCGCTTTGGGCCGCGAACATGTTCTCGCGGTACCAGCCCCAATGGCCGGAGGTCTCCCACAGGGCCTTGTCGAGGATCTGCGGCGCGTTGACCTCGGCGTAGTCGCCCTTCAGGCGGCGGCGCATGTAGGCGATCAGCTCCTGGAAGATCGTCCAGCCCTTGGCGTGCCAGAACACGACGCCCGGCCCCTCCTCCTGGAAGTGGAACAGGTCCATCTCCCGGCCGAGCCGGCGGTGGTCGCGGCGCTCGGCCTCCTCCAGGCGGTGGAGATAGGCGTCGAGCTCCTCCTTCGTGGCCCAGGCGGTGCCGTAGATGCGGGTCAGCATCGGGTTGCTCGAATCGCCCCGCCAGTAGGCGCCCGCGACCTTCATCAGCTTGAAGGCCGGCCCGACCTTGCCGGTCGAGGTCATATGCGGGCCGCGGCACAGGTCGAACCAGTCGCCCTGGCGGTAGACCTTCAGGTCCTCGCCCGGCGGGATCGCGTCGACCAGCTCGACCTTGTAGGCCTCGCCCCGGTCGGCGAACACCTTGCGGATGTCGTCGCGCTTCCAGACCTCCTTGGTGAAGGCCGCATCGCGGGCCATGATCTCGCGCATCTTCGCCTCGATCGCCGGGAAGTCGTCCGGCGTGAACGGGGTTTCGCGCGCGAAGTCGTAGTAGAAGCCGTTCTCGATCACCGGGCCGATCGTCACCTGCGTGCCCGGCCACAGCGCCTGAACGGCCTCCGCCAGCACGTGGGCGCAGTCGTGGCGGATCAGCTCCAGCGCCCGCGGGTCGGTGCGGTCGAGGAACTCGATGCGGGCGTCGCGCTCGATCGTGTCGGACAGGTCGGCGACGACGCCGTCGAGCGCCATCGCGACGGTGCGCTTGGCCAGCGATTTCGCGATGCCTTCGACCACGCTCCGTCCGGTCACGGCCTCGTCGTAGGCGCGGGTGTTGCCGTCGGGGAATGTCAGGATGGGCATCGTCGCGGTGTCTCCGGGCTCACTCCTGCGTACGCGGCAGGTAAGCGCAAACGAGGGTCGGTCCCCGCGCGGGGCGCGGGAGCGGCCGTTTAGACCGTTTCCGGGCGGGAGGAAACGCCGCGCCGCGCGGCGGCGGGGCTTGCGCCAAAGAAAGAACCCCGCGCGGTCCTTCGACCGCGCGGGGCTGATGTCGTCGTCCGCGCGAAGCGCGAAGCGGGCTACTCGGCGGCGATCTGGTGCGCCTGCGAGCCGTCCGTGTAGGTCTCGGGCGTCAGGCGCTTGCCCGGCGCGGCGCGCCCCGGCAGCGGCGGCAGCGCCAGCGCCTTGGCGAGGTCGATCCCGGCCCCTTCCGCGACCCGGCGGCCGTAATCGGCGTCGGCATGCGAGAAGTGCCAGACCATCCGCAGCTGGATCGCCTCGGGGCACTGCTTCATGTCGCCGACGAGGTTGGCGATCAGGTCGTCGCGCTCCCAATCCTGGAACGAGCGGTAGCGCACGCCGGCCTGGGTGTAGTCGTCCTCGGTGCGCGAGGTCTGGTAGCGGCCGAGGTTGCCCTGCACCGGCTGGTGGTAGTCCTTCGCGGGCTTCGGCGCCTCGCGCAGGCCCTCGGCCAGCGTCGAGGGCTCGTAGTTGATGTGCTTGTTCGGGCCGGTCCCGTCGACGCCGTAGGTCATCTGCCCGTCGCGCTGGTTCGAGTAGACCTTCACGCCCGGCTGCGGCGCGTTGATCGGCAGCTGCAGGTAGTTGGCGCCGACCCGGTAGCGCTGCGTGTCCGAGTAGGACAGCGTCCGGCCCTGGAGCATCTTGTCGTCCGAGAAGTCGATGCCGTCCACGAGCACGCCCGTGCCGAAGGCCGACTGCTCGACCTCGGCGAAGAAGTTGTCCGGCACGCGGTCGAGCACCATGCGGCCCACGGGCAGCAGCGGGAAGTCCTCGACCGGCCACAGCTTGGTGTCGTCGAGGGGATCGAACGACAGGTGGTCGTTCGGGCCGTCCGGCATGATCTGCACGCAGAACTCCCACTCGGGGAAGTTGCCGGCCTTGATGTTGTCGTAGAGGTCACGCGTGGCGTGGCCGACGTCCTTGCCCTGGATCTCGGCCGCCTGGGCCGAGGTCAGGTTGCGGATGCCCTGCTTGGGCTCCCAGTGGAACTTGCAGAGCACCGCCTCGCCCTGGTCGTTGACCAGCTTGTAGGTGTTGACGCCCGAGCCTTCCATCTCGCGATAGTTGGCGGGGATGCCCCACGGCGACTTCAGGTGCGTCACCATGTGGATCGCTTCGGGGTGCTGCGCCACGAAGTCGAAGAAGCGCCACGCCTCCTGGCGGTTCGTCACCGGGTCCGGCTTGAACGCGTGGATCATGTCGGGGAACTTGATCGCGTCGCGGATGAAGAAGACCTTGAGGTTGTTGCCCACCAGGTCCCAGTTGCCGTCGACGGTCTTGAACTTGACCGCGAAGCCGCGCGGGTCGCGCTCGGTCTCCGGGCTCTCCTTGGCGCCGGCCACGGTGGAGAAGCGCACGAACATCGGCGTCTTCACGCCGGTCTCGTTGAGGACGCGGGCGCGGGTGTACTTGGAAGCCGGCTCGTTGCCGATCTTGCCGTAGGCCTCGAAGTAGCCGTGGGCGCCGGCGCCGCGGGCATGCACGACCCGCTCGGGGATGCGCTCGCGGTCGAAATGCGTGATCTTCTCGATGAACTGGTAGTTCTCGAGCGTCGCGGGACCCCGCTCGCCCACCGTGCGCGTGCTCTGGTTGTCGCGGACCGGGTGGCCCTGGCGGGTCGTCAGGATCGGGCGTTGATCGCTCATGCGAAGAATCTCTCCGTGGTGGTGACGAGGCTCGAGGATCGGCGCCTGCGCCCGCGAACGAGGGGACGCCGTTTCCTGGAATCGTTCCGGGCTCTCCTTATGCGCCACTCCGAACCCATTAGCCAATGCATCGTCGCAAAGGGTATGATAGACAAAAACTATGAACCTTGCCGGCTTGTCGCTCCGCGACCTCGAATACGTGGTCGCCATCGCCGACGAGGGGCATTTCGGCCGGGCGGCCGAACGCTGCAACGTCAGCCAGCCGACGCTCAGCGTCCAGGTGCGCAAGCTCGAGGGCGCGCTCGGGCTCGTGCTGTTCGAGCGCTCCAACCGGCGCGTGCTGATGACGGCGCCGGGCCAGATCATCGTGCGTCAGGCTCGCGCGGTGCTGGCCGAGGCGCAGCGCCTGCTCGCGCTGGCCAGCGAGGGCCGCGGCGCGCCGCTCACCGGTAGGCTCGTGCTCGCGGCGATCCAGACGCTCGGGCCGTACTTCTTCCCCCTGGTGCTGCGGACGATGCGCCAGGAATTCCCGATGCTGGCGCTGGCCCTCAGCGAGGGCCGCACCGCCGACATCCTCGCCTCCCTCCGCGACGGGCGGGTCGACGCCGCCCTGGTGTCGCTGCCCCTGCCCGCCTCGGGGCTCACCGTCTCGCCGCTCTTCGTCGAGCCGTTCCGCCTCGCCTGCCCGGCCGACCATGCGCTCGCGCAGGGCGGGGCCCTGCGCGCCGCCGATATCGCCGGGCCGGACCTGCTGCTCCTCGACGAGGGCAACTGCCTGCGCGACCAGGCGATCGCCGCCTGCGGGGCGGGCAGCGCCGCCGGGCGCCATGCCACCAGCCTGGAGACCCTGCGCTCGATGGTGGCGGCCGGGGCCGGCTACACCCTGCTTCCCGCCCTCGCCGTCCCGTCCGGCCCCGATCCGAGCGGGCTCACCGTGATCCGCGGCTTCGACACCGACGGGCCGGGCCGGACCATCGCGCTGGCCTGGCGGGCGAGCGACCCGCGGGCGCCGGGCCTCGCCGCGTTGGCCGCCTTCTTCCGCGCCCAGGCGCCGGCCGGCACCGCCGCCTGCCGCGAGGCGACGATCGCCGCCGGGTGACGAACGGGTCGCACAGGGCTGGGTTGTGCGCCCGTGCGCGTGACAGGCCGGGCGACAGGGTGTAGCGCGGCGCCAGGATCGCGGACCGCCATGCGATCGATCGAACCTGGCGCGTCGCCTTGCCTTTTCCCGCACGGACCATCGCCCTCTGGGCGGCGCTGATCGCCGCCTCGGGCCTGCTCGGCTTCGGCCTGAAGCTCGGGCAGTTCCCGGCCGCGTTCCTGCTCGGGCCGATGATCGCGGCGATCGCGTTCGGGGTGCGGGGGGCGCCGCTCCGGATGCCGCGGCCGGCCTTCCAGGCCTCGCAGGCGATGATCGGCTGCATGGTGGCCCACGCCATCACCGCGGAGATCACCAAGACCCTGATCGCGGACGGCCCGCTGATCCTGCTCGTGGTCGGCGTCACGGTGCTCGCCGGCGCCCTCGTCGGGCTGGTGCTCACGCGCCTGCGGGTGCTGCCCGGCACGACCGCCGCCTGGGGCTCCTCGCCGGGCGGGGCGGCGGCGATGGTGGCGATGGCCGAGGAATACGGCTCCGATCCCCGCCTCGTCGCTTTCATGCAATACGTGCGCGTCGCCGCCGTGGTGCTCTCGGCCTCGCTGGTGGCGCGGCTGCTGACCGATTCCGTGGCGGCCGGCCCGCCGCCGGCGGTCGCCGAGGCGGCGACCGTGCTGCCGGTGCTGGTCACGCTCGCGGTCGCGGCCGCCGGCGCCGGCATCGCGCTGTGGCTCCGCCTGCCCGCCGGCGCGCTGATCGGGCCGATGCTGCTCGGCGCGGCGCTTCACGCGACCGGCGTCGCCAGCATCACCCTGCCGCTGCCGATCCTCGAGCTCGCCTACGCGACGATCGGCTGGTACGTCGGCCTGCGCTTCACCCGCGAGACCCTGCGCGCGACGCTGCACGCGCTGCCCGGCATCCTCGTCGCGACGCTCGCCGTGATCCTGCTCTGCGCCGGCTGGGCGCTCGGGCTGACGCACCTGCTCGCGATCGACTTCCTCACCGCCTTCCTCGCGACCAGCCCCGGCGGCCTCGACTCGGTGGCGATCATCGCGGTCGGCTCGAAGGTCGACGTGTCGTTCGTGCTCGCGGTGCAGACGCTCCGGCTGTTCGTGGTCCTGATCACCGGCCCGGTGCTGGCCAAGTGGATCGCCCGCGCGGTGCCGCAGGAATCGGCGTGAATGGACGAGGCGGCGTGAATGCACGCGCTCTGGCTCGCCTTCCTGAATTCCTGGCGCGGCCTCGTCCACGGCGCCCGCACCGAGCGCGCCGTGCGGCTCGAGCTGGTGCTGCTCGTCGTCGGCGTGCCGGCGGCCCTCGTGCTCGGCGCGAGCCTCTGGGTCCGCGTCGCGCTGATGGCGACGCTTCTGCTGATGCTCGCCGCGGAGTTCCTCAACACCGCGATCGAGAAGCTGTGCGATCACCTCCATCCCGGCCGCCACCCGCGGATCGGCACGGTGAAGGACCTCGCTTCGGCCGGGACGTTCTCGGCGCAGGCGATCGCCGCCCTGGTCTGGGTCGCCGCGCTGATCGACCGGCTCTGACGCCGCGGCGTTCCCGCCATCGTCGCTCCCGAGCCGGGACCGTGCGGACTGCCGAGCGAGCCTTCACCGTGACGCCGTCGCTCGGACGCTCGCGGAACGCCCGAGCCGGCGTCCGGATCGTCACGAAGCCGCTCGCGCTCCGACGTCCCGCCCGGGCGGCGGTGCGGACCATGGTCCCTGCCGCACGTCCGTCGGTCTCCGGCATCCGGGGCCGGGCAGGCATGCGGGGCCGAGCGGGGGCGCGCGCTCGCATCTTGCGCGGCAAGCGGCTATTGCCGGCCGCATGTCCGACACCGTGAAACCCGCAAGTCCTCCGGCCGAACCGGCACCCGACTACATCCGCAAGATCCTCACCGCGCGGGTCTACGACGTGGCGATCGAGAGCCCGCTCGATCCGATGCCGCGCCTGACCGTCCGGCTCGGGCGGCCGGTGCTTCTGAAGCGCGAGGACCTGCAGCCGGTCTTCTCGTTCAAGCTGCGCGGCGCCTACAACAAGATGTCCGGGCTCTCGCCCGAGCAGCTCGCCCGCGGCGTGATCTGCGCCTCGGCCGGCAACCACGCGCAGGGCGTGGCCTTGGCGGCCGCGCGCCTGCAGGTGCGGGCGGTCATCGTGATGCCGCGCACGACGCCCGCGATCAAGGTCGACGCCTGTCGCGCCCGAGGCGCCGAGGTGATCCTGCACGGCGACGCCTTCGACGAGGCGCTGAGCGAGGCGCGGCGCCTGGAGGCCGAGCAGGACCTCACCTTCCTCCACCCCTTCGACGATCCCGACGTGATCGCCGGCCAGGGCACGATCGGCATGGAGATCCTGCAGCAGCATACCGGCCCGATCGAGGCGATCTTCGTGCCCGTCGGCGGCGGCGGGCTCGCGGCGGGAATCGCGACCTACGTCAAGTACCTGCGGCCGGAGACCAAGGTGATCGGCGTGGAGCCGGACGACGCCGCCTGCATGGCCGAGGCCCTGAAGGCCGGCGAGCTCGTGCTGCTGCCGAGCGTCGGGCTGTTCGCCGACGGCGTCGCCGTCCGCCAGGCCGGGGCCGAGACGTTCCGGCTGTGCCGCCAGCACCTCGACGAGGTCATCACCGTCGACACCGACGCGATGTGCGCGGCGGTGAAGGACATCTTCGACGACACCCGCGCGGTGTCCGAGCCGTCCGGCGCGCTCGCGCTCGCCGGCGCCAAGCTCTACGCCGAGCGCGAGGGCGGCGCCGGCACGCTCGTCGCGATCTCCTCCGGGGCGAACCTCAACTTCGACCGCCTGCGCCACATCGCAGAGCGGGCCGAACTCGGCGAGGAGCGGGAGGTCCTGCTCGGCGTCACCATCCCGGAGAAGCCCGGCGCCTACCGGGCCTTCATAAGGGCCCTGGGACCGCGCGCGATCACCGAGTTCAACTACCGCTACGCGCCGGGCGCGCAGGCCAGGATCTTCGTCGGCATCAACCTGCCCGGCGGCCGGCCCGAGAAGCGCGACCTCGTCGCGGGCCTCGTCGCCGGGGGCTACGACGTCCACGACATGAGCGACAACGAGATGGCCAAGGTCCATGTCCGCTACATGGTCGGCGGCCGCGTCTCGGGCCTGGCGCACGAGCGGCTCTACCGCTTCCAGTTCCCGGAGCGGCCGGGCGCGCTGCTGAAGTTCCTCGACGCGCTCGGCGAGGACTTCAACATCACCCTGTTCCACTACCGCAACCACGGTGCCGATTACGGCCGGGTGCTCGCCGGCATCGCCGTGCCCCCCGACGCCAAAGGCCGTTTCGACCGGGCTGTCGAAGCTCTCGGCTTCCCGTGCTTCGACGAGACCGAGAACCCGGCCTACCGGATGTTCCTGGACGGCGAGCCCGCGGCGGCCAGGACCGGCATCGCCGGCTGGTTCGGGCTCAGGAAGGCCTGAGCGACCTCGGGTCCGGCGCGCCCCGAGCATTTTCGAGCGAGGCGGCTCCCAGCTCGCGTGAAGAAAATGCGACTTCACAAGATGCAGCATCTTCGAGCGAGGTGGCCCCCGGCTCGCGTGAAGACGGTGCTCTAGCGCTGCGCCGTCTCGACGCTGACGACGTCGGGGTTCGCCCGCAGGGTCTCGGCGATCGCCTCGACGCTGGTCGCCGACAGGCGCACGAACGCGACCTCGATCTCGTCGAGGGCGGGGTCCTCGGCGGTGCGCGCCACGAACTGGCGCACCCGCGAGGCCCGTTCGCCGGTCGCCGCGTGCAGGGTGTCGATCGACAGCGCCCCGCGCTTGGCGACGAGGCGGAGGGTCCGCGTCTGCATCCGGTCGCGCCAGCGCTCCTCCAGCGGCTTGACGCCCGCGAGGATCGCGACGACGAAGGTCGTGGTCGCCACCGCCGGGACGTAGAGCCCGCCGCCGATGGCGAGCCCGATCGCCGCCACCGCCCACAGGCTCGCGGCGGTGGTCAGCCCCTTCACGACCTCGCCGCGCAGCAGGATCGTGCCCGCGCCGAGGAAGCCGATCCCGGAGACCACCTGCGCCGCGACGCGCGACGGGTCGAGGACGACGTTCCGGGCGCCCAGCGCATCGGCGAAGCCGTAGGTCGAGACCAGCATGATCAGGCACGAGCCGACGCAGACCAGCATGTGCGTGCGCAGGCCGGCCGCCCAGAGCAGGCGCTCGCGCTCGAGCCCGATCACGCTGCCGAGCAGGGCCGCCAGCGCGAGCCGGCCGATCATCTCTCCGTTGCCGAGCAGGGCCGGTCTCCGTTCTGTCCCGCGATCCTCTGGGGACGATAGGCCGGTTCAGCCCGTCATGCGACGCCGAGCGCGGCCTTCTCCACCTCGTAGGCCGCACGCACGGTCGCCTGCCCGTAGGTGCGCTCCAGGCGCCGGACGGTGAAGTGGGCGCGGGCCATCGACTGGAAGTGGCTCATGAAGGCGGTGTTGACCGCCGCGCCGCCGAACGCGCCCAGCACCGGCACCGCCTGCGCGGCGACCTTCTGCGAGACCACGATGCCGAAGCGCGCCGCGATCTGCGCGGTGAAGCGGATCAGCGCCGGCGCCGACTGGTCGAGCAGCGTCTTGCTCCCGGCGTAGCGGGCGGCCTCCGCCATCGTCTTGGCGAGGGCTGCGCGCACCGCGAAGTAGCCGCTCTCGGTCAGGCCGGTGCCCTCGGCCGCGCCCGCCGCATCGCCCTTTCCGCCCAGCGCGAAGACCTGGACGCAGGCGAGCGCACCCTCCGGGTCGTCGAGGTCCTCGCCCTCCTCCCGCGCGATCTCGGCGATCGAGCGCAGCATCAGGGTGGTCGAGACCGGCAGCTCGACGGCCAGCGTCGCGAGGCCGAAGGCGCCTCCGAACGCCCCCGACAGCGCGGCCATGGCCTTGTGGTTGAAGGTGCTCGATCCGGTCAGGCTGCCGAGCAGCGCGCCGAGGCGTCCCTCCGGCTTGACGGCGACGCTCTCGATCTCGGTGCCGGCGGCCGGCGCGACCGCGACCTTCGGCAGGGTCTTGAGCGCAACGCGCAGCGCCCCGCGCATCGCCGCCTCGGTCGAGCGCCCGACGACCTCGGTCACCGGGGCCGGCAGGGACCGGCCGATCATGTCGAGGGGAGCGCCGGCGGCGGCCGAGAGCCGGGCGGCGAGGCCCGGCTGCTCCAGGGCACGGACGGACCGACGCAATGCCGCGAGGTCCGCCTCGTTCAAGGGACGCTCGATGGACTCGGTGGCGGCCGGAAGGACCTCACCGGTCAGCGCGATATCGCTCATGCATTCCTCCTCAAGCCTGGGTTCTCAGGGGCACGCCCGGCGAACCGGTAGGAAGCGGGACGGGCGCGGGAGGGTTCCCGTGCCCGCCCGCGGCGGCCATCCCCGCGTCGCCCGAGGCCGGCACGGGCCTGCGGCTCGGCGTTCTGCCGACGGCGAGGCAGAGCAGCACCACCGGGATGCCGACCGCAGAGGTCAGGACGAAGAAGGTCGGGTAGCCGAAGGCGGCGACGATGTAGCCGGCGGTGCCCGCGACGAGCTTGCCCGGTAGCGCGTAGAGCGAGGAGAACAGGGCGTACTGCGTCGCCGCGTAGCCGGGGGTGGTCAGGCTCGACATGTAGGCGATCAGCGCGATGCCGGCGAAGGAGCCGCAGAAGTTCTCGATCGAGATCGCCACCGTCAGCCGCCAGACCTCCGGCCCGCCGGTCGACAGCCAGGCGAAGGAGAGGTGCGAGGCGGCGGCGAGGAAAGCGCCGGCCAGCAGCGTCGGGAACATCCCGAATCGCGCCATCGCCCAGCCGCCCGCGAACCCGCCCGCGATGCCGACCCAGATGCCGTAGAGCTTGGTGACGGTGGCGATCTCCTTCAGGTCGAAGCCCAGCGTCCGGTACAGCGGGCTCGCCATCACGCCGGAGACGAAATCCGGCATGCGGTAGAGCGCCACCAGCACCAGCACGCCCCACAGGGCCGGCCCCATCCGGCCGTGCAGCTCGACCAGGGGCTCCAGCACGGCCTGGCGGATCGACAACAGCCGCGTCCCGGTCGCCTTCGGCGTCTGCGCGGCTGCGACCGCCGGCTCGGGGCGCCGGGTGTCGAAGGCAGGCGCGAGCAGGGCCGCGATCAGGCCGACGAGCATCAGGGCCGCCATCGTCAGGTAGGCGAAGGTCCAGCCCTTGTCGGAGGCGATGAACAGCGCGCCGGCGCCCGCTGTGATCAGGCCGAGGCGGTAGCCGAGGTTCGAAGTCGCCGCGAGGATGCCCTGGAAGTCGGTGCCGGCGGCGTCGATGCGCCAGCCGTCGACGACCACGTCCTGGGTCGCGGCGCAGAAGGCGACGAGGAAGGCGCCGAGGCCGAGCAGCGCGAGGCTCGTCTGCGGATCGGCGAAGGCCATCAGCACCAGGCAGAGCGCCACCGCGACCTGCGTCGTCACCATCCAGGCGCGGCGGCGCCCAAGACGAGCGCTCAGCACCGGAACGTCGATCCGGTCGATCATCGGCGCCCACAGGAACTTCAGCGAGTACGGCAGCGCCACGTAGCTGAACAGGCCGATCGCCTTGACGTTGATGTCCGAGAAGGCGAGCCGCAGGGTGAACGTCCCGAGCACCAGGAGCAGCGGCAGCCCCGAGGAGAAGCCGAGCGCCAGCATCAGGACGATGCGCCGATCCTCGACGAGGTCGCGGGCCCGCAGCCGTCGTGCGGGCTTGTCGGGTGCGGTGTCCATGGCCATGCGGTGGAACTCCTTGACGCCCTTCCGCCTTGATCCGTGAGAATCGTGGCAGCCTTGCGCCGCCCCCGCATCGGGGGCGATCCGTGCGGGGTGCGGCGGCCGGATCATGGTCGATGTCTGCTTAACGCGACATCGCACATTTGCCTGGGTACAAGCGGGGCGGGGCGGGAACCTTGCCCCTGCGTACCTGTTCGGATGATGCGAGCGTAGCCGTTCCGCTCGCAACGGTCTGCCGCGCTGGCCCGGCGCGGCGGCCATCCCTGCCTCGAGGCTCCTCGCGTACCGATCGGTTACAGGATGATGGAGACCAGCGATCAGGCGGATTATCCGCTCGCTCCGGCGACATTCGCGCGGGCGTTCGACTCGAGCCCGACGCCGATGCTGCTCACGGGGGCGACGCACGATAACAACCCGATCGTCTGGGTGAACGAGGCCTTCCTGAAGCTGTCCGGCTACGACCGCGACGAGCTTCTCGGGCGCAATTGCCGGATGCTGCAGGGCGCCGGCACGGACGCGTCGGAGGTCGCGCGCCTGCGCGCCGCGCTCGAGGCGGCCGAGCCGATCGAGTGCGAGCTCCTGAACTACCGCAAGGACGGCACCGCCTTCTGGAACAGCATGACCGTCAACCCGGTGCGAAACGCCGACGGACGGGTGACGTTCTTCTTCGCCGCGCAGGCCGACATGACCGACAAGCGCACCGTCGAGCAGGCGATGCGCGGCACCAACGACGAGCTGGAGCGCCAGGTCGGGCAGCGCACCGCCGACCTGCAGGCGGCCCTCGAGCAGAAGACCGCCCTGCTCCACGAGGTCGATCACCGGGTCAAGAACAACCTCCAGGTGATCTCGTCGCTGATGCTGCTGAAGGCCCGGCGCACGCCCGAGGGCGAGGCGCGCGATGCGCTCTCGAGCATGGCCGAGCGCATCGGCGCGCTCTCGACCGCCCACCGCATGCTCTACTCGGCCGGCGACGTCACCAAGTTCAACCTGTCGGACTTCACCGACGACTTCCTGTCCGATCTCAACGCCGGGCTCGATGCGGAGCGGACCCGGGTCGAGGCGCGGATCGACTCGATCGCCGTCTCCGCCGCGATGGCCGCGCCGCTCGCCCTGATGATCCACGAGCTGGCGACCAACGCCGTCCGCCACGCCTTTCCCGAGAACCGGAGCGGCCGCATCGGCATCACCGCGCAGCGCACCGACGCCGGCATGCACCTCACGATCGAGGACGACGGCGTCGGCCTCGATGCGGGGCCGGTGAACCCGGCGGGCTTCGGCCGGAACCTCGTCGAGATGGTGGTGCGGCAGCTGCGCGGCACGATCACGTGGCGCGATCGGGCGCCGGGCACCGTCGTCGAGATCGACATTCCCCTGGCGGAGGACGCGTGAGCGCCCCGGCCCTGCGCATCCTCGTGGTCGAGGACGAGGCGCTGATCGCCCTCGAGCTCGAGTTCCTGCTCGACGACCTCGGCTACGTCACGGTCGGCATCGCCGCCAGCTCGGCCGAGGCGATCGCGCTCGGGCAGTCCACCGCACCCGACATCGCGCTCGTCGACATCCATCTCGTCGACGGGCCGACCGGCGTCGACGTCGCCCGCGCGCTCAGCGCCGACCCGCGCACGACGGTGGTGTTCATGACCGCCAACGCCAAGCGCATCCCCGACGACTTCGCGGGCGCCTTCGGCGTGATCTCCAAGCCCTATTCCGAGCGGGTCGTGGCGAGCACCCTCGACTACGTGGCCGGCTGCCGCGCCGGGCGCGTGCCGGCCCCGCCCTGCCCGGACGGGTTCTTCCGCGCGCCCGGTTGAGCCGGGCTCAGCCGGCGGCCGCCTCGCGCTCGCGCTTGAGCCGGTAGAGCGCCTCCATCGCCTCGCGCGGCGTCAGCGCGTCCGGGTCGATCGCGTCCAGCAGCAGGCCGAGCGCGTCGTCCGCCTCGACCGCCGGTTCCGGCAGAGGGGGCGGGGCGAGGCTCGCGAACAACGGCAGGTCGTCGATGCGCGGACGGCTGGGGCGCTCGCGCTCGGCCTTCTCCAGCCCCTTCAGGATCGCGCCGGCCCGCGCGACGACGCTGCCCGGAAGGCCCGCGATCCGCGCCACCTGGAGCCCGTAGCTGCGCTCCGCCACCCCCGGCACCACCTCGTGCAGGAAGACCACGCCGTCCCGGTGCTCGGCGACCTTCAGGGTGGCGTTGTCGAGCCGCGCCAGCCGCTGGCCCAGGGCGGTCAGCTCGTGGAAATGGGTGGCGAACAGCGCGCGGCAGGCGTTCGTCTCGTGCAGGTGCTCGAGGCAGGCCCAGGCGATCGAGAGCCCGTCATAGGTCGCGGTTCCGCGCCCGATCTCGTCCAGGATCACCAGCGAGTGCCGGGTCGCCTGGTTCAGGATCGCGGCCGTCTCGACCATCTCGACCATGAAGGTCGATTGCCCGCGCGCGAGGTCGTCGGCGGCGCCGACCCGGGAGAACAGGCGGTCGACGCGGCCAATCCGGGCCTGGAGCGCCGGCACGAAGGCGCCGATCTGCGCGAGCACGGCGATCAGGGCGTTCTGGCGCAGGTAGGTCGACTTGCCGCCCATGTTCGGGCCGGTGATCAGCCGGATGCGGCCGCGCCCCTCGCCCGAGAGGTCGCAATCGTTGGCGATGAAGGCCGCGCCGGATTTGCGCAGGGCCGCTTCGACCACCGGATGGCGGCCGCCCGCGATGACGAAGCTCAGCGACGCGTCGACCTGCGGTCGGCGCCAGTCGAGCTCCACTGCAAGCTCGGCGTGGCTCGCGGCCACGTCGAGGGCGGCCAGGGCCTCGGCGATGCCGCCGATCGCCTCGGCCTGCGCGACGATGCGGGCGGCGAGGTCGTCGAACACGGCACCTTCCAGGGCAAGCGCCCGCTCGGCGGCCCCGGAGATCTTCTGTTCCAGCGCGCCGAGCTCGACGCTGGTGAAGCGCATGGCGTCGACCATGGTCTGGCGATGCACGAAGTCGCGCATCAGGCCCTTCAGGCAGGCTTCGCCGACCGATTGCGGCACCTCGATGAAGTAGCCGAGCAGGCCGTTGTGCTTGATCCGCAGCGTGCGGCACCCGGTCTCCTCGGCGTAGCGCGCCTGCAGGGCCGCCACGACCTTGCGCGAGTCGCTCCCGAGCAGGCGGGCCTCGTCGATGTCGGGATGGTAGCCGGCGCGGACGTATCCGCCGTCGCGGCGGTTCAGCGGCAGCTCGTCGGCGAGGCTCGCGCGCAGCATGTCGAGCAGATCGCGATCGGCGCGGGCGAGGATGCCGCAGAGCCGCGCCAGATCCTCCGGCAGGTCGCGTCCGTCCGACAGGCGCGCCCCGAGCGCCAGCGCCACGTCGAGCCCGTCGCGGATCGCGGCGAGGTCGCGCGGGCCGGCCCGGCCGAGGCCGGTGCGGGCCAGCGCGCGGGCGAGGTCGGGCGCGCGGGCGAGCGCGTCGCGCAGCGTCGCGCGCAGGGCGCGATCCTCCACCAGCCGCGCCACCGCCTCGTGTCGCCGCGCGATGGCGGCGAGGTCGGTGAGCGGCCCGGCCAGATGCTCGGCCAGGAGCCGCGCGCCGTTGGCCGAGACGGTCCGGTCGATCGCGTCGAGGAGGCTGCCCGCCCGCTCGCCCGAGAGCGTGCGCGTGAGCTCGAGGTTCGCGCGCGTCGCCGCGTCGATCGCCAGCGTCGTCCCGGCCTCCTCGCGGGTCGGCACGCTCAGGGGCGCGCGGGCGGCGAGCTGGGTGCGCGCGACGTAAAGCAGCGCCGCTCCGGCGGCGGCGATCTCGGCGCGGGTGAAGGCGCCGAAGCCGTCGAGCGTCGCGACGCCGTACTGCTCGCGGATGCGGCGCTCGGCCGAGGCCGGCTCCAGCTCCGCCTGGGCCAGGGGCACCACCGCCGCCCGCGTCTCGGCCCAGAGCCGGGCGAGCGCCGGATCGGTGTGGATGGCCTCCGACAGGACGATCTCGCGCGGATCGTGCCGGGCGATCGCGCCGGCGAGGTCGGCGCCCGCAACCTCGCTCAGGGCGAAGCGCCCGGTGGAGATGTCGATCGCCGCGAGCCCGTAGGCGAAGGCCGTGTCCGAGACCTTGCGACGGCCGACCGCCAGCAGCAGGTTGGCGCTGCCCGGATCGAGCAGGCGGTCCTCGGTGATGGTGCCGGGGGTGACGAGGCGCACGACCTCGCGGCGGACCACCGATTTCGGGCCCCGGCGCTTGGCCTCGGCCGGATCCTCGGTCTGCTCGCAGACCGCGACCCTGTGCCCGAGCCCGATCAGCCGGCTGAGGTAGTCGTCGGCGCGCTCCACCGGCACGCCGCACATCGGGATGTCGGCGCCGCCGTGCTTGCCGCGCTTGGTCAGGACGATGCCGAGCGCCCGCGAGGCCGTCTCGGCATCGGAGAAGAACAGCTCGTAGAAGTCGCCCATCCGGTAGAACAGCAGGCAGTCCGGGTTGGCGGCCTTGATCTCGATGTACTGCGCCATCATCGGCGTCGGGCCGGCGACCTCCGCGGTGCCTGATCCGGCGACGTCGGCGAGGTTTCGGGCTGAGCTGCGGGCCATGAGACGGCTCTTAGCAGACGCGTCCGGGTTTGATCAGCGGCCGCCCGCCGGATCGCTGGGGAGAAGGCCGGACGCTGCCGGCGACGCAACGAACGAAGGAAGCCGGCGCCATGGGGCGCCGGCTTCCTCGCATCGCTCCGAGGCGGATCGATCAGTAGCGCGGGCCGCCGACCGTGTTGCCGAGGTTCTGCTGGTAGCCGCGCATCGCCGGGTTGCGCGCATTCGGGTTCCCGTGGCGCATGGTATTGCGGCGGCGCATCATGCGCTCGGCCTTGGTGGAGTGGTGATGACGGTAGTGGCGGCGATAGGCGACCGCGTCGGTCGTGCTGCCGGCGACGATGCCGGCCTGCGGCATCGCGGGCGCGGCGGAGACGGAGATCGACCCCAGGCCGAGGCCGCCGAGAAGCAGTCCGGTCGCAAGGGTCAAGGAAAGACGTGTCATCAAGAATTCTCCAGTCCGCGCTCATGCGCTGCCGGGCTATAAGTTCAAGCGCCTCAAGTCGTTCCAGGCATCGGCCGTGGAATCGTGCCGTCGAAGGAGGATTAATTTCTTGGCTAAATCGGGATTGTTCGCGGACTTGAATCGTAGCGCCGCCCGATCGTCACGGTAGGACGATCGCGATGCCATCCGCCCCGACGTCTGCTCTGTCCCCGCTCAGCCCCCTGCCGATCGATGCGGCGCTTCCCGCCCTGCGCGCGGCGCTGGCATCCTCGAACGCCGCCGTGCTGGTCGCTCCGCCGGGTGCCGGCAAGACGACGCGGGTGCCGCTCGACCTCCTCGACGCGCCCTGGCTCGGCTCCGGCAAGATCATCGTGCTGGAACCGCGCCGTCTCGCTGCGCGTGCCGCGGCCGATCGCATGGCCGGCACCCTGGGCGAGCGCGTCGGCGACACCGTCGGCCTGCGCGTCCGGCTCGGCTCGAAGATCTCGGGCCGCACCCGGATCGAGGTCGTGACCGAGGGGGTCTTCGGCCGCATGATCCTCGACGACCCGGAACTGTCCAGCATCGGCGCGGTGCTGTTCGACGAATTCCACGAGCGCTCGCTCGATGCCGATTTCGCCCTCGCCCTCGCCCTCGACGCGCAGGCCGGCTTGCGCGACGACCTGCGCATCCTGGTCATGTCGGCGACGCTCGACGGCGCCCGCGTCGCGCGCCTGCTCGGCGACGCGCCGGTCGTGGCGTCCGAGGGACGCGCCTTTCCGGTGGAGACCCGCTACGCCGACCGCGATCCGAACCGCCGGATCGAGGACGCGATGACGGACGCGATCCTGCGTGCGCTGCGGGCCGATCCGGGTTCGGTCCTGGCCTTCCTGCCGGGCCAGGGCGAGATCCGCCGCGTCGCCGCGGCGCTGGAAGGCCGCGTCGGGCCCGAGGTCGCGGTCGCGCCGCTCTACGGCGCGCTGATGCCGGCCGAGCAGGACCGGGCGGTGTCGCCGGCCGCACCCGGCGCGCGCAAGGTGGTGCTGGCCACCAGCATCGCCGAGACCTCGCTGACGATCGAGGGCGTGCGCATCGTGGTCGATTCCGGCCTCGCGCGGGTGCCGGTCTACGAACCCGGGCTCGGGCTGACCCGGCTGGTGACCGCGCGCGCCTCCCGCGCCTCGGTCGACCAGCGCCGCGGCCGCGCGGGCCGGACCGAGCCCGGCGTGTGCTGGCGGCTCTGGGCCGAGGCCGGAACTAGCGCGCTCGAGCCGTTCACCCGCCCCGAGATCGTCTCGGCGGACCTGGCCGGCCTCGTGCTCGATTGCGCCGAGTGGGGCGTGACCGATCCCGGCACCCTCGCCTTCCTCGACCCGCCGCCGGCGCCCGCCCTGAAGGAGGCGCGCGCGATGCTGCGCGACCTCGATGCGATCGACGCGGACGGGCGCCTCACCGAGACCGGGCGGCGCCTGCGCGCCCTCCCCCTGCCGCCGCGACTCGCCCGCATGGTGGTCGCCGCCGCCGGCCTCGGCGCCGCGGCGGCCGCCGCCGACCTCGCCGCCGTCCTGGTCGAGCGCGGCCTCGGCGGCGACGCGGTCGACCTCGCCGACCGGGTCGAGCGCTTCCGCCGCGACCGCGGCCAGCGCGCCGCCGACATGCGCCGGATGGCGCAGGGCTGGGCACGGTCGGCCGCGGCATCCGGCGATCGCGAGGCTCCCGAGCCGAGCGCCGGATCGTTGCTGGCGCTGGCCTATCCCGACCGGGTCGCGAAGGCGCGCGGGCGCGAGGGCGAGTTCGTGATGGCCAACGGCCGGGCCGGGCGCCTCGACTCCGCCTCCCCGCTCGCCCGCGAGCCGTTCCTCGT
Organism: Methylobacterium sp. E-025; assembly: GCF_022829705.1. Lineage (NCBI taxonomy): Bacteria > Pseudomonadati > Pseudomonadota > Alphaproteobacteria > Hyphomicrobiales > Methylobacteriaceae > Methylobacterium > Methylobacterium sp. E-025. Next base: position 19,772 of record NZ_JAKSYR010000037.1, on the reverse strand, counting down.
CATCGCCGACATCGTCGGCGCCGCCGGCAACGCCCGCATCCTCGCCGCCGCCGCGATCGACCTCGACGCGATCGAGGCCGGCTTCGCCGACCGGATCGAGCGCGTCACGCAGGTGACCTTCGACGCGGCGGCACGGGCGCTGCGGGCCCGCAGCCTGCGCCGTCTCGGCGCCGTCACGCTCGGCGAGCGCACGCGCCCAGTTCCGCCGGATCTCGACTCGGCCAAGGTCCTCGCCCGCGGCATCGCCGGGCTCGGCCTCGAACGCCTGCCCTGGACCCCGGCACTGACGCAGTGGCGCGCCCGCATCGCGTTCCTGCGCGCGGCGGAAGGCGGCAACTGGCCCGATCTGGCGGACGGCGCCCTCGCCGGGACGGTCGAGGACTGGCTCGCGCCCGCCCTCCTCGGCCGCCTCGGCCTCGACGCCGTCGCCGCCAGCGACCTCGGCGAGGCGCTGCAGGGGCTGCTGCCCTGGCCCCTCCGGGCCCGCCTCGACGCCGAGGCGCCGACCCATGTCGAGGTGCCGACCGGCTCGCGGATCCCGATCGACTACGAGGCCGAGGGCGGCCCCGTCCTGGCCGTGCGGGTGCAGGAGCTGTTCGGGCTGGTGACGCATCCGACCATCGGCCGGGTGCCGCTCGTGCTCCACCTGCTCTCGCCCGGTCACCGTCCGGTGCAGATCACCCGTGACCTCCCGGGCTTCTGGCGCGGCTCCTGGAGCGCCGTGCGCACCGAGATGCGCGGCCGCTATCCGCGCCACCCCTGGCCGGAGAACCCGCTGGAGGCGCCGCCGACCCGCCGCGCCAAGCCGCGCGGCACATGAGCGCGAACGGCAGGTGACCGGTGACAGGTGACAGGCGGCGGGCGCGATGCGACCGTGACACGAAGCCGGGCGCGACCGCCCGCCGCGAGATCGAGACTCCGCCCGCATGCCGACCGAAGAACCGCAGAATCCCGAAGCCGGGCAGCCCGAGGGCGACGGCTGGACGCCGATCCACGACACCGGCTTCATCGCCCATGTCGGCCCGGTCTACGTCCGCGACGGCGCCTACGCGTTCCGGGCCGCCGACAAGCACGCCAACCTGATCGGCGTCGTCCACGGCGGGATGCTGATGAGCTTCGCCGACCGGGCGCTGGGCGAGACCGCGATGCGGGCGGCCGACGGGGCGAACTGCGTGACGATCCAGATGGAGATGCAGTTCGTCGACACCGCGCGGCTGGGCGACTGGATCACCGTGGCGCCGGAGGTGATCAAGCGCACCGGCTCGCTCGTCTTCCTGCGCTGCGAGCTGCGGCACGCGGCGCGCGTCGTCGGCGTCGCCTCCGGCGTCTGGAAGATCCTGCGCCGGCGCCCGGAGGCGCCCCCCGTTCCCGGACCGACCGGCGACGCTATCTGAGAGCGTCATGACCACCTCCGACGATCCGACCCTGAGCCGCCTCGGCGCGGCCCTGGCCGACCTGCCCAGGCGCGGCCTGCCGCCGGTCGAGACCTGGAACCCGCCCGATTGCGGCGCGATCGACATGCGCATCGCCGCCGACGGCACGTGGTTCCACGCCGGCACGCCGATCCGCCGCCCGAAGATGGTCAAGCTCTTCGCCTCGATCCTGCGGCGCGAGCCCGACGGCACCACCGTCCTGGTCACGCCGGTGGAGAAGGTCTCGATCGTAGTGGAGGATGCGGCCTTCGTCGCCGTCGAGATGGCGGTCGACGGCGCGGGCGAGGCGCGCCGCATCAGCTTCCGCACCAACGTCGACGACCTCGTGCCCGTCGACGCCGAGCACGAGCTCCGCTTCGCGCAAGGCGAGGCCGGCGCGCTCAAGCCCTATCTCCACGTCCGCCGCGGCCTCTGGGCGCTGGTGACGCGGGCGCTCACCTACGACCTCGTCGCCCTGGCCGAGGAACGCGACCTCGACGGCGCCCCCTGGCTCGGGATCGCCGCCGGCGGCCGCTTCCACCGCATCGCCCCGGCCGATGCGGCGTGAGCATCGTGGGCAGCCCGACCCGCGACGCGGACCTCGCCGACTTCCTGGCGCGCGCCGAAGCGCGTCTCGCGCGCGACCCGCCCGGGCCGGACGACCCGACCTCGAACCCGCGCGGCGACCACAGCCTGGAGCCCGACGGCAGCGCCGTGATCCCGCCGCCGCCCCATCGCCGGGCGGCCGTGCTGGTGCCGGTCGTCGCGCGCGACGCCGGCCTCGCGATCGTGCTGACGCAGCGCGCCGCCCACCTGCGCGACCATTCCGGCCAAGTCGCGCTGCCCGGCGGCAAGATCGACCCGACCGATGCGAGCCCGCACGCGGCGGCCTTGCGCGAGGCCGAGGAGGAGATCGGCCTGTCGCCGGCGCGCGTGCGGATGCTGGGCTACCTCGATCCCTACCTGTCCGGCACCGGGTTCCTGGTGGCGCCGGTGATCGGTCTGATCGACCCGGAGGCGCGCCTCGCGCCGAACCCGGCCGAGGTCGACGCGATCTTCGAGGTTCCCTTGGCGGTGCTCGCCGACCGCGCGCGCTACGAGCTGCGGATGCGGGTGTGGCAGGGGCGCGAGCGGCGATTCTACGCCCTCCCCTACGGCGAGCGGCTGATCTGGGGTGTGACAGCGGGCATCCTGCACAACCTCGCCGAACGGCTCGATTTCGGGCGGCCGAAGGCCCAATCTTAAGCCGCGCGGGGATCGCCCGCGCCCAACGATCGGGTGCCATGCTGCGTCGCTTCGTGGAGGAGTTCGGGCTCTTCCTGCTGCCCTTCGGGCTGTTCTTCGCCTACCTGCTGCTCGTCGGCCGCAACCCGCTGCAGCGGGCGCACTGGGACGCGCAGGCCTTCCGCCTCGTCCTGGCCGGCTTGGCCGTGGTGATCGCCTCGATGGTCGCCTCGGGCCTGTTCTCCGAGCGCCATGCCGCCGGCTTCGTGCCGACCCACATGGAGAACGGCCGCCTGGTGCCGGGCGAGTTCCGCTGATGCGCAGCCTCGACCCCGAGGGCCCGGCACGGCTGCTCGCCAGGCCGGAGGTGCGGGCGGCGCTCGGCGCCCTGGACCAGGCCGGCGAGGAGACCCGCCTCGTCGGCGGCTGCGTCCGCGACGCGCTCCTCGGGATCGACGCCGCCGACATCGACCTGGCGACGACGCTGCTGCCCGACGCCGTGATCGCCCGCGCGCGGGCGACGGGCCTCAAGGCGGTTCCGACCGGGATCGAGCACGGCACCGTCACGCTGGTCGTCGCCGGCCGACCGGTCGAGGTCACGACCCTGCGCGAGGACGTCGAGACTGACGGGCGGCACGCGGTCGTCCGCTTCGGCCGCGACTTCGTGCGCGACGCCGAGCGGCGGGACTTCACGGTCAACGCGCTCTCGCTCGGGGCCGACGGTACGCTGCACGACACCACCGGCGGCCGCGCCGACCTCGCGGCCGCCCGCGTCCGCTTCATCGGGGACCCCGCGACCCGGATCCGCGAGGACGCCTTGCGCATCCTCCGGTTCTTCCGCTTCCATGCCCGCTTCGGCGAGGGCCGACCGGACGCGGACGCGCTCGCCGCCTGCATCGCCGCGCGGGCGGCCCTCGACGGCCTGTCGCGGGAGCGCGTGCGATCGGAATTCCTGAAGCTTCTGGCCGCGCCGCATGCGCTCGAGGCAGTCGATGTCCTCGCCGAGACCGGCCTCCTGGCCCGCATCACCGGGGGCGTCGCCGAGAGGGGGCGTCTGTCGCGCGCGATCGCGGCCGGCGCTCCGACGATCCACCGGCTCGCCGCCCTTTCCGTGACGACGCGGGCGGATGCCGAGCGCCTCGCCGAGAGCCTGCGCCTGTCCAAGGCCGAGCACGTCGCCCTCGAGGCTTATGCCCGCGCCCTCGCCGCGCTGAAGACCCGGGCCGTGATCGACATTCCGGCGCTGCGGGCGCTCGCGGCCGAGCACGGAACGGCGGCCCTGGGGGCGGCGCTGGCCGTCGTCGCCGGCGAGCCGCGGCCGGTGATCGGGGCCGACGCCGCGGCTGCCTGGAGGGACATGAAGGACGGCCCGGCCCCGGTCCTGCCGGTGACCGGCGCGATCCTCGTCGCCCGCGGCATCCCGGCCGGGCCGCGGATCGGGCTCGCCCTGGCGGCGGCGCGCCGGCGCTGGCTCGACCAGGGCTGTCCCGTCGGCCCGGAAGCGGCCGAGGCGCTGATCGCGCACGTCCTCGACATGGAAAAGCCCGCCGAACCGCACCGGTGACGGCGGTTCGAGCGGGCTTCGGGGAGCCTCGGCCGAGAGCGGCGAACGGCTCAGAGCTTGAGGAGGTTCTTGGTCTCCTGGAGCTGGACGATCTGGCCGTTCAGCTCCTCGCGCTTCTGCAGGTCCTCGGTGGCGTCGCGCTGCAGCTCGGCCGCCTCGATGTCGCGGTCGAGGGATTCCGGGGTCAGCTCCTCGATCGGCGCCGCGCGCTCGGCCAGCACCGTCACCCCGGTCGGGCCGATGTCGGCGAAGCCGCCGCGGACGTAGATGCGCTTGCCGCTGTTGGCGCGCTCGGTGACCACGATCACGCCGACGCGGAGCGAGGTCAGGACCGGAGCGTGGCCGGCGAGGACGGTCATCTCGCCCTCGGTGCCGGGAAGCTGCACCGACTCGACCTCGCCGGAATACAGCGACCGCTCGGGGCCGACGAAATCGAAGTGGAAGGTGGCCATGCGCTCGGAATCCCGACGTTTGTCATTCCCGGCACGCGGCCTGCTGAAGGCTGCGTGCCGACCTGAGAGGTTAGGCCCTGCGCCGGTCCGTGGCGAAGCCGAGGCCGAAGCCGACCAGAGCGCCGATGCCGGCGAACAGGCCGATATGCTGCATCTGACCGGTGGCCAGCTCGCCGCCTCGGGCACCGGCCGGGCGGTCGCCCTGCACCTCGACCGAGAGCGGCCCGATCTTGAGCTCGGCCGCCTCGGGCCGCGTGACGTAGCCGACGAGGCCGCCGGCCAGGAGGCCGACGACCAGAAGGACGATCTTGCCGTTCAAGACCTCAGGCGGCCTTCAGCTTCTTGGCCTTGGCCTGGGCGTCCTCGATGGTGCCGACCATGTAGAAGGCCGCCTCCGGCAGGTCGTCGTACTTGCCCTCGACGAGGCCCTTGAAGCCCTTGATGGTGTCTTCCAGCGGCACCTGGATGCCCGGCGAGCCGGTGAAGATCTCGGCCACCGAGAACGGCTGCGAGAAGAAGCGCTCGATCTTGCGGGCGCGGGCCACGGTCAGCTTGTCCTCTTCCGACAGCTCGTCCATCCCGAGGATGGCGATGATGTCCTGGAGCGACTTGTAGCGCTGCAGCGTCTGCTGGACCTTGCGGGCCACCTCGTAGTGCTCCTCGCCGAGGATCGCCGGCGAGAGCATGCGCGAGGTCGAGTCGAGCGGGTCCCCCGCCGGGTAGATGCCCTTCTCGGCGATCGAGCGCGACAGCGTCGTGGTCGCGTCCAAGTGGGCGAAGGAGGCGGCGGGCGCCGGGTCGGTCAGATCGTCGGCCGGCACGTAGATCGCCTGCACCGAGGTGATCGAGCCCTTGTTGGTGGTGGTGATGCGCTCCTGCAGGGCGCCCATGTCGGTGGCCAGCGTCGGCTGGTAGCCCACCGCGGACGGGATGCGGCCGAGCAGCGCCGACACTTCCGAGCCGGCCTGGGTGAAGCGGAAGATGTTGTCCACGAAGAACAACACGTCCTGGCCCTGGTCGCGGAAGTCCTCGGCGATGGTGAGGCCGGTGAGCGCGACGCGCGAGCGGGCGCCGGGCGACTCGTTCATCTGGCCGTAGACCAGCGCGCACTTGGAGCCCTCGGCCGAGCCGTTATGCTCCTTCGGGTCCATGTTGACCTTGGACTCGATCATCTCGTGGTAGAGATCGTTGCCCTCGCGGGTGCGCTCGCCGACGCCGGCGAAGACCGAGTAGCCCGAGTGCACCTTGGCGATATTGTTGATCAGCTCCATGATCAGCACGGTCTTGCCGACGCCGGCGCCCCCGAACAGGCCGATCTTGCCGCCCTTGGCGTAGGGAGCGAGCAGGTCGACCACCTTGATACCGGTGACGAGGATCTGCGACTCGGTCGACTGGTCGGTGTAGTCCGGCGCCGGCTGGTGGATGGCGCGCAGGCTGTCGGACTGGATCGGGCCGGCCTCGTCGATCGGCTCGCCGATGACGTTCATGATGCGGCCGAGCGTGTTGTGGCCGACCGGCACCATGATCGGCGAACCCGTGTCCGTGCATTCCTGCCCGCGGGTCAGGCCCTCGGAAGTGTCCATCGCGATGCAGCGCACGGTGCTCTCGCCGAGCTGGGCGGCGACTTCGAGAACGAGGCGGGCGCCGTTGTTCTTGGTCTCGAGCGCGTTTAGGATCTCCGGCAGGTGGCCGTCGAACTGGACGTCGACGACGGGGCCGATGACCTGGGTGATCTTGCCGACCTTGTTGGAGCCGGCGCCGGGGAGAGCGGTGTTTGCCATGATTGCGTGCCCTTGAAAGGTATGCGGTCGGTGCGCCGGTGAGGGCGCTTAGAGGGCTTCGGCGCCCGAGATGATCTCGATGAGTTCCTTGGTGATCATCGCCTGACGCGTGCGGTTGTAGATCAGCGTCTGCTTCTTGATCATCTCGCCCGCGTTGCGGGTCGCGGAATCCATGGCGCTCATGCGGGCGCCCTGCTCGGAGGCCGCGTTCTCTAGGAGCGCCCGGTAGACCTGGACCGTGAGGTTCTTCGGCAGCAGCGTCTCGAGGATCGCTTCCTCGGACGGCTCGAACTCCAGGGCCGAGTCGGCTGGCGCGCCGGTGGTGCTGGCGACGCCCTCGGGCAGCTCCGCCGGGATCAGCCGCTGCGCCGTCGGGATCTGCGAGATCACCGAACGGAACTCGGAGAAGAACAGCGTCGCGACGTCGAACTCGCCGGCCTCGTACCGGGTCAGGATCTTGTCGGCGATCTCGGCGGCGAAGGGGTAGTCCACCGGGCGGTTGCCGCGGATGTCCTGGCTCTCGACGATCTGCTCGCGGAACTGGCGGCGCAGCTGGTCGAGGCCCTTCTTGCCGACCGTCATCATCTTGACGGTCTTGCCCTCGGACGTGAGCTTGTCGGCATGGGCCCGCGCCAGGCGCGCGATCGACGAGTTGAAGGCGCCGCACAGGCCGCGGTCGCCGGTGCAGACGATCAGCAGGTGCGTCTGGTCTTTGCCGGTGCCGGCCAGCAGCTTCGGGGCGCCGACGCCGCCGACGAGGTTCCCGGCGAGGTTGCCGAGCACGGCCGCCATCTTCTCGGCGTAGGGCCGGCCGCTCTCGGCGGCCGTCTGGGCGCGCCGCAGCTTCGCGGCGGCGACCATCTGCATCGCCTTGGTGATCTTCTGCGTCGCCTTCACCGAAGTGATGCGGTTGCGCAGATCCTTCAAACTCGCCATCGGGTGGTCCGGTCTCTCAGGGCCTGTTCACGATCGGGCGCCCGTCGCCGGGCGCCCGATGCGGCGGGTTCTCAGTTCGCGAGCGACTTGGCCACGCCCTCGACCACGCTCTTCAGCTTGGCGGCGCTGTCGTCCGACAGGTCCTTCGAGTCGCGGATGGTGGAGAGCAGGTCGGCGTGCTTGGAGCGCAGCGCGGAGAGCAGCGCGTCCTCGAACGGGCGGACCTTCGCCACCGGCATCTTGTCGAGGTAGCCGTTGACGCCGGCGTAGATCACCGCGACCTGCTCTTCCATCTTCAGCGGCGAGAATTGCGGCTGCTTCAGGAGCTCGGTGAGGCGCGAGCCGCGGTTGAGCAGCTGCTGGGTCGAGGCGTCGAGATCCGAGCCGAACTGGGCGAAGGCCGCCATCTCGCGGTACTGCGCCAGCTCGCCCTTGATCTTGCCGGCGACCTTCTTCATCGCCTTGGTCTGGGCCGAGGAGCCAACGCGCGAGACCGAGAGGCCGACGTTCACCGCCGGGCGGATGCCCTGGTAGAACAGGTCGGTCTCCAGGAAGATCTGGCCGTCGGTGATCGAGATCACGTTGGTCGGGATGTAGGCCGAGACGTCGTTGGCCTGGGTCTCGATGACCGGAAGGGCGGTCAGCGAGCCGTTGCCGGCGGCATCGCCCATCTTGGCGGCGCGCTCGAGCAGGCGCGAGTGCAGGTAGAACACGTCGCCGGGATAGGCCTCGCGGCCCGGCGGGCGGCGCAGCAGCAGCGACATCTGGCGGTAGGCCACGGCCTGCTTGGAGAGATCGTCGTACGAGATCACGGCGTGCATGCCGTTGTCACGGAAGTACTCGCCCATGGCGCAGCCGGCGAACGGCGCGATGAACTGCATCGGCGCGGCGTCCGAGGCGGTGGCGGCGATGACGATCGAGTACTCCATCGCGCCCTGGTCCTCGAGGACCTTCACGAACTGGGCCACCGTCGAGCGCTTCTGGCCGATCGCGACGTAGATGCAGTAGAGCTTCGAGGTCTCGTCGCCGCCCGCGGCGTGGCCGGGCTTCTGGTTCAGAATCGTGTCGAGCACGATCGCGGTCTTGCCGGTCTGGCGATCGCCGATGATCAGCTCGCGCTGGCCGCGGCCGACCGGGATCAGGGCGTCGACGGCCTTGAGGCCGGTCGCCATCGGCTCGTGCACCGACTTGCGCGGGATGATGCCCGGCGCCTTCACGTCGACGCGGCGACGCTCGGTCGACTGGATCGGGCCCTTGCCGTCGATCGGGTTGCCGAGCCCGTCCACGACGCGGCCGAGCAGGGCCTTGCCGACCGGCACGTCCACGATCGCGCCGGTGCGCTTGACGGTCTGGCCTTCCTTGATGTCGCGATCGGAGCCGAAGATCACGATGCCGACGTTGTCCTGCTCGAGGTTGAGCGCCATGCCGCGCACGCCCGACTCGAACTCGACCATCTCGCCGGCCTGGACGTTGTCGAGGCCATAGGCGCGGGCGATGCCGTCGCCGACGGACAGGACCTGGCCGACCTCGGAGACTTCGGCTTCCTCGCCGAAGTTCTTGATCTGGTCTTTCAGGATCGCGGAGATCTCGGCGGCGCGGATGTCCATCGTCGGGCCCTTCAGTTCGTTCGAATCAGGTGTTTACGTGTGATGGCGGGAGCCGGAGCGTCCTCTCGGACGGCCTAGCGCGCTTCCCGCATCGCGAGACGGATGCCGTTGAGCTTGGTCCGGAGCGAGGCGTCGACCATGCGCGAGCCCATCTTCACGATGAGGCCGCCGATCAGGCTCGGGTCGACGTGCAGGTCGAGGTCGATCTCGGACTTGGCGACGTCGCGCAAGCTCGCCTTGATCTCTTCCAGCACCGCGTCGGAGGGACGCTCCGCCACCCGGACCTCGGCGCGGAGAATGCCCTTCGACTCGCGCACCAGGCTGCGGAACGCGGAGATCATGCCGGGCAGCGCGAACAGGCGGCGGTTGGCGGCCGAGAGGCGGATGAAGTTGGCGGCCAGGCCGGTGATGCCGGCCTTCTCGAGGATCGCGCCGATCGCGGCGGCCTGCTCCTCGCCGGAGAAGACCGGGCTGCGCACGAGGCGGCGGAGATCGGCGCTCTCCTTGAGCAGGGCGTCGAAGCGCTCCAGGCCCTCGGCCGTCGCATCGACCTGACGCTCGTCACGGGCGAGATCGAACAGGGCGGAGGCGTATCGACCCGACACGCCGCCGACCAGGGAACCCTCGGAACCGTTCTGCGCCACCCGTCGCTCTCTCTTGTTCCTTGGCCCTTCGGTTCCGACCGGGCCGCGCCGTACTGAGGGCGCCGGGCCGGAGACCGTCGGGAAATGGGATTGTGCCGGGCGGTCGGGGACCATGAAGATCCCTCGGCCGGCGCGGCGACCGCCTAGCATGGCAACCGGAGCCGCGCAAGGCGATCGGCCAGCCGCGGCGCCCCGGCCGAGCTTGCGCGAAAGCCGCGATCCGCAGGTGTCGATCAGCAGGCGAGGCGATCGCACCGGCGCGTGGCGGCGATCATCTTCGCCATCGCCCGCGCGCCCGGATGGCCGAGGATGCCGGCATTGCCGAGCACGTAGGACGGGGTCGCGTAGAGGCCGAGATCGGCCGCGATCCGCATCTGGCTCTTGAGCGCTTCGCGGACCTCGTCGCTGTCGGCGATCGTCTCCAGATCCGGGCCGGCGATGCCGAGCGCGGTGCCGGCGGCGAGCGCGCCGGGGCCGTCGATCTTGCCGGGCTTGCCGAGCAGCTGGCCGTAGAAGGCCCAGGCGGCCTCGGAGCCGAGCTTGCGCTGGACGGCCAGCGCCACCTTGGCGGCCTGCGCCGATTGCGGCGACAGGATCGGGTTCTGCACCAGGCCGATCCGAAGCGCCGGGTCGGCGGCGTGCAGCGCGATCACGTCGGCGGCGGCCTTGCGGCAGTAGGGGCAGTTGAAGTCGAAGAACTCGTACAGCGTCGTCTCGGCCTCGCGCGGGCCGACATAGGTGACGCCGCGCAGGGACGCGATCTGCCCGGTGATCTCGCCGGGCAGCACCGAGTTGGCGACCGCCCTGCCCTCGTCGCTCGTCACCGCGACCCGCTGCCCGTAGGACTGGGCGCGGGCGGCCCCGGCGAGGGCGACGCCGGCGGCGGCCGAGGTCGCGAGGAGGTGGCGGCGGGTGAAGGGCATGGCGGCGTCCGGGCGGCGGTGTCGAGCCCGCGCATCAGCCCGGCGATTCAGGCGATGTCGGGGCCTTCGGCCGGATTGTTTCGCCGCGGGATCCGTTCGGCGCGAATTCTCGTCAGCGCATGTCGCCCGGCCGCTCGCCGGCGGCCCAGGCCAGCGCCTGCTCGAGCCGGTCGTTGCCCCAGAAGAGCTCGCCGTCGTCGGTCAGGAAGGTCGGGGCGCCGAAGATGCCGCGCGAGCGTGCCTCCTCGCCGACGACGCGGAGCTTGGTCTTGTTGGCCTCACTCGCCGCCGCCTTGAGCTGCTGCGTCCCGTCGAGGCCGAGGCCGTTGAGGATCTCGACCACCGCCGCGGGCTCCGCGATCGAGCGGCCGTGCGCGAAGCAGGATTCGAACACCGCCTTCGAGAACGGCACCAGCCAGTCCTGGTCCTGCCCGAGGATCGCGGCGCGGGTCGCGCTGAGGCTGTTCTGCGGGAACGGATCGGGGCGGCGCACGGGCGGCAGGCCGCAGCGCGCGGCTTCGCGCTCCAGGTCGCGCCACATGTTCCGGCCCTTGGCCGGGTAGAGGTTGAAGGGGGAGCTGGTCCAGCCCTGCGAGGCGAAGATCGGCCCGACCAGGAACGGGCGCCAGCGCACGGCGACGCCGGCCGCCGCGGCCAGTCCCTCGATCCGGGCGGCGGCGAGGTAGGAATAGGTCGAAGCGAACTCGTACCAGAACTCGAGGGTCGGCTGGCGCGCCATGGTGATCGCTTCTCCGGGTCTGGATGTCGGCACGCAAATCTCGCACCCGTCGGTGTCGGGAGCGAGGCGGCATCGGGCGCGTGGACGAGGGTCCGCGACGCCCCGCACGCCTGATCGAACGTCCGTCCCGGCATGCCGGTTGCAGGCCGTTCCGGTTGCAGGCTTCGGGACGGCGCGATAAGCCGCCGCAACCCCCGGCCCGCCGCCCTTGGCCCCTCGCCTCCGGTCCGTCGCCCGAGGCCCTCGCCCCAGTCCATCGCCCCAAGTCCCTCGCCCCTGCCCATCGCCGCGAACACCCGAAGGTCCGCATGTCCGAGCCCGACAAGAAGCCCGTGAACAAGGTGGTGCTGGCCTATTCCGGCGGCCTCGACACCTCGATCATCCTGAAATGGCTGCAGACGACCTACGGCTGCGAGGTGATCACCTTCACCGCCGATCTCGGGCAGGGCGAGGAGCTGGAGCCGGCCCGCCGCAAGGCGGAGCTGCTCGGGATCAAGCCGGAGAACATCTTCATCGAGGACCTGCGCGAGGAATTCGTGCGGGACTACGTGTTCCCGATGTTCCGCGCCAACGCGGTCTACGAGGGCGTCTACCTGCTCGGCACCTCGATCGCCCGGCCGCTGATCGCCAAGAAGCAGATCGAGATCGCCGAGCGCCTCGGCGCCGACGCGGTCTGCCACGGCGCCACCGGCAAGGGCAACGACCAGGTCCGGTTCGAGCTCGGCTACTACGCCCTGAAGCCCGACGTGACGGTCATCGCCCCCTGGCGCGAATGGGACCTGAAGAGCCGCGAGCAGCTGATCGCCTTCGCGGAAGCGCATCAGATCCCGATCGCCAAGGACAAGCGCGGCGAGAGCCCGTTCTCGGTGGACGCCAACCTCCTGCACGCCTCCTCCGAGGGCAAGGTGCTGGAGGACCCGGCCGACGAGGTGCCGGACTACGTCTTCTCGCGCACGCTCTCGCCCGAGGAGGCGCCCGACACGCCGACGATCATCACCGTCGGCTTCGAGAAGGGCGACGCGGTCTCCATCGACGGCGAGGCGCTGTCCCCGGCCTCGCTCCTGGCCAGGCTCAACCAGCTCGGCCACGACAACGGCATCGGCCGGCTCGACCTCGTCGAGAACCGCTTCGTCGGCATGAAGAGCCGCGGCATGTACGAGACGCCCGGCGGCACCATCCTGCTGCCGGCCCACCGCGCGATCGAGTCGATCACGCTGGACCGGGGCGCGGCGCACCTGAAGGACCAGATCATGCCGCAATACGCGGAGCTGATCTACAACGGCTTCTGGTTCTCGCCCGAGCGCGAGATGCTGCAGGCGCTGATCGACAAGAGCCAGGAGAAGGTCACCGGCGAGGTCCGGCTGAAGCTCTACAAGGGCGGCGTCCACGTCATCGGCCGGACGAGCCCGCACTCGCTCTACGACCAGGACCTCGTCACCTTCGAGGAAGGCGCCGTCGCCTACGACCACCGCGACGCGGCGGGCTTCATCAAGCTCAACGCGCTGCGGCTGCGGACCCTGGCGCAGCGCAAGAAGCGGGACGCCTGAGGGCCTGCACCCTCCCCCGCGAAGGGGGAGGGAAGCCGCCGGGCGACCGCGGCCTAGGCGTAGTCGCCCGGCGCGATGTCGGCGTAGCGCAGGAAGATCTGCAGCGCCGGCTGGATCTCGTGGTGCAGGGCGGAATCCGGCACCGGCGTCGCGCCGTAGGGCGCCTCCGCGTCGACGCAGGGCACGTCCAGCGCATCGCTCCAGCGCACGGCGAGGTGCGGGATCAGCGCGAGGTGCTCGGCGGTGACGTCGAAGGTGATGTGCTCCGGCGTGGCGCCGTCCGCGTCGCGGAACACGTCGCCGGCCCGGCCCGGATCGAGCTTGGCCAGGGGGTTGTGGTACTGGTAGCGCCCGGGCTTGAGCACCGCGTGGCGGACGAAGGCGGCGAACGCCGCGCCGACCGCCCGGTGCTCCGCGTCGGCCCCCTCGTCGTCGCCGGTGACGTTGGCGATGTCGTCGTCCCGCGCGGTCGAGCCGTAGGGCGCGTCCGGGTGGATCATCGGCGCTCCCGCCCCGTCGGCGTTCCAGCCGACGACGAGGCGGCGGATCAGGGCGATCCGCTCCAGGGTGATCTCTGTGGTGCCGGTCTCGGCCATGGCGCTCGTTCTCGTTCGGATCACGCTCCCTAACCGCATCGGGCCGGCCTGCGAACCGGGGATCTGAAAAAACTCACCCCCTCAGGCAGCCCATCAGGCCCTCGACCTGCCCCATTCGGCCCTGGATGCGCTCGGCCTGCGCCCGCACCCCGCGCGAGGGCCGCCCGGCGCTGCGCCGGATCGGGTTCGGCAGGGTCGCGGCGAGCAGGGCCGCCTCGCCGCGGGTGAGGTCGCGGGCGTTCTTGCCGAACCAGTGCCGGGCGGCGGCCTGCGCGCCGTAGACGCCGTCGCCCCACTCGGCGACGTTGAGGTAGATCTCCATCATCCGCCGCTTGCCCCAGAGCGCGTCGAGGAGAAACGCGAGCGGGATCTCCAGCGCCTTGCGGAGGTAGGACCGGCCGGGCCAGAGGAAGACGTTCTTCACCGTCTGCATCGCGATCGTCGAGGCGCCGCGGCTCGGGCCGTCCTCGTCGTCGACCACGTCGCGCAGGGCCCCGACGTCGACCCCGTTGTCGAGGCAGAAGCGCTGGTCCTCGGAGGCGACCACCGCCTGGACCAGCGCCGGCGCGATCGCCGACAGCGGCACCGCCTCGCGAGCCACCGGCTGCAGCGTCAACCATCGCCCGAGCATCAGGGTTGAGGGCGGCGTCACCGCGCTATAGAGCAGCGCCAGCGCGAGCATGAGGACGATCCCGACCGCCGGGACGAGCAGGATGCGCCCGACGAGCTTCCGGACCCGCCGCGACGGTGGCGGCAGCTGCGGGCGCCCCAGCGACCTCAGGTCCCGCGCCTCGGTACTCTGCGCGTCGCGACCCGGCGCCGCTTTGCTATCGTCCGCCCGCACCGTGTCGCGTCCCACTCCCGCCAAGGCCCGTTCCCGATGACCTCAACGCAGGCTCACCCCGCTCCGGTCAAGTCGCAAGCCGCAGGCGACGGGTTTTCCCACAAGCTCGCCCGCGTGGCCGACACGGTGGAGACCTTCCTGGTCGAGCGCCTCGGCCCCGAGGTCGGCCCGGGCGAGATCGTGCGCCCGCCCCGCCTGATGGAGGCGATGCGCCATGCGGTGCTCGGCGGCGGCAAGCGCCTGCGCCCGTTCCTCGCGGTCGAGACCGCGCGCATGCTCGGCGGCTCCGAGGCCGGCGCGCTCGCGGCCGGCGCCGGCGTCGAGCTGGTGCACTGCTACTCGCTCGTCCACGACGACATGCCGTCGATGGACGACGACGACATGCGCCGCGGCAAGCCGACCGTGCACAAGGCCTACGACGAGGCCACCGCGATCCTCGTCGGCGACGCGCTGCAGACCCTGGCCTTCGAGATCGTGGCCGACCCGACCTGGCAGCCCGACCCGTCGATCCGTGCCGACCTCGTGCTCGGCCTCGCCCGCGCCTCGGGCTTGGGCGGCATGGTCGGCGGCCAGCTGCTCGACCTGACGGCGGAAGGCCGCTTCGGCCCGGTCTCCCTCGACGTGGACGACACGCTGCGGATGCAGGCGATGAAGACCGGCGCCATCCTCGCCTTCTCGGTCGAGGCCGGCGCGATGGTCGGCGGCGCCACTAGGGATGAGCGCGCCGCGCTGCTGCGCTACGGCCTCGCGCTGGGCCAGGCCTTCCAGATCGCCGACGACATCCTCGACCGCGAGGCCTCGCCGGAGGCGATGGGCAAGGCCACCGGCAAGGACAAGGACGCCGGCAAGGCGACCCTCGTCGACCGCCTCGGGCTCGACGGCGCCCGGGCCGAGTGCGACCGGCTGGTCGGCGTCTGCGAGGAGGCGGTGGCCCGCTGGGGCGACCGGGCGCGGACCCTGTGCGAGGCGGCCCGGTTCACGGTGACGCGGAAGGTGTGACGTTTCCAAAACGGTCGAATCAGGGCGCGCGTTTCGCGCCGGTTCGATCGGATCGTCCCACCCACGCCCTCATCCTGAGGTGCCCGCGTGAGCGGGCCTCGAAGGAGTTCTCCAGCACCCTCGCGATCTCTGGAGCGTTCCTTCGAGGCCTCCGCTTCGCTCCATCGCCTCAGGATGCGGAAGTGGGGTGGGACAGTCGAAGATCGGTAAGGCCGGTCGAAGTGAGTCGTTACGGCTCTCAATGACCCATCGATAAGAGGCGAACTCCATGACCACCTACAAGCTCCTGCTCCTGCCCGGCGACGGGATCGGCCCCGAGGTGATGGCCGGCGTCGAGACAGTGCTGACGGCGCTGGCCGAGACCGGGCTCGCCACCTTCGAGACCGAGACCGACCTCGTCGGCGGCTCGGCCATCGACGCCCACGGCAAGCCGCTCTCGGATGCGACGCTGGCCAAGGCCGACGCGGCGGACGCGATCCTGCTCGGGGCCGTCGGCGGGCCGAAGTGGAACGGCGTGGCCTACGAGATCCGCCCCGAGGCCGGCCTGCTGCGGCTGCGCAAGGACCTCGGCCTGTTCGCGAACCTGCGCCCGGCGATCTGCTACCCGGCGCTGGCCGACGCCTCGGCGCTCAAGCGCGAGCTGGTCGAGGGCCTCGACATCATGATCGTGCGCGAGCTCACCGGCGGCGTGTACTTCGGCGAGCCGAAGGAGATCACCACCCTGCCCGACGGCTCGAAGCGGGCCGTGGACACGCAGGTCTACACCACCGCCGAGATCGAGCGGATCGCGCACGTCGCCTTCGATCTCGCGGGCAAGCGCTCCGGCCGGGTCGCCTCCGCCGAGAAGCACAACGTGATGAAGTCCGGCGTGCTGTGGAAGGAGGTCGTCACCGAGGTGCACGCCCGCCACTACGCGGGAATCGCTCTGGAGCACGTGCTCGCCGACAACTGCGCGATGCAGCTGGTGCGGCGCCCGAAGCAGTTCGACGTGCTGGTGACGGACAACCTGTTCGGCGACGTGCTCTCCGACGTCGCCGCCATGCTCACCGGCTCGCTCGGGATGCTGCCCTCGGCCTCGCTCGGCGCGGTCGACGCGCGCGGAACCCGGAAGGCCCTCTACGAGCCGGTGCACGGCTCGGCGCCCGACATCGCCGGCCAGGACAAGGCCAACCCGATCGCGATGATCGGCTCGCTCGCCATGTGCCTGCGCTACTCGTTCGGCCTCGGCGAGGCGGCCGACCTCGTCGACGGCGCGATCACCGCGGCGCTGGCCGGCGGCGCGCGCACGGCCGACATCGCGAGCGACGGCGCCCCGGTGCTCGGCACCCGCGCGATGGCCGAGCTGATCGCGTCCGAGCTGCGCGTCCGCGCGGCCTGAGCGGCGGGACGCCACGCATGAAAAAGGGCGCGCAGCCCGTGCTGCGCGCCCCGATCGACTAGGTCCCGTGTCGGCTTAGTACGGGTTGCCGTAGCGCGCGACGTAGGAGGTCGGATCGATCGCGTCGATCGCCGAGAAGTCGACGTTGCGGATCGCGCTCGACCGGGCGCCGATGAACGGGCCGTTGGTGATCGGGTCGGGCAGGATGCCGCCGCCGTAGCCGTCGTTGCGGCCGTAGACCGGGTTGAGCTGGTTCGACTGCGCGATCAGGACCGGGTTGGTGGCCGGGTTGCTCACCGAGCCGTTGCCCGGCTCGACGACGTTGCCGGCATCGAGCCAGCTGCGCGGGCGGATGCGGATCGGCAGCGGACGGCTGACGCGGTAGCCCGGGGCGTAACCGTCCTGGGCCTGGACCGGCGCGGTGAAGCCGAGGCCGGTGACGGCGAGGGCGCCCAGCAGGGCGATCTTGATCAAGCGCATGACGCACCTTGTTTGAATGCGGGGTCGGGTATGGCGCCGAGAGATTAAGAATCCGGTGCCTGTTGCGGGGTAGACGCCCGAGCGCGGCCGCGGTTCCGGAAAAACGGCTCAGCTTGCGTGTTTTGCCGCATTGTCGCCCCAATCGCGCAAAGGGGCTCGCCGCCCCGATCACGCGAAGGGCTCGCTCAAGGGTGCTGCGGTTTCCGCGCGGGCGGCGTGCGGCGCGGCACGATCGAGCCGGTGCGGCCTTCCGGCTCCCCGGACGACAGCGCCCGGATCGGGTCGCAGTTAGCGTCGCGGCGGCCCTCCGCGTCGGCGAAGACCGCGCTCGTGGCCGGGTCGGCGCGCGCGTCGAAGGTGAGCGCGTCGAGGGTGCAGGCGAGCGTGCGCGGCTCGGGCGGCTGCCCGAGGGGCGCACAGAGCCAGCCGTCGATCCGCGCCGGCTGGGCCTCCAGGGTGACGAAGCCGGTGCAGATCCGGCGCCCCGCGCCCGACAGCGTCGCCTCCAGCGTCTCGACCGCACCGAATTTCGTGGCGATCCGCCCGCGCTGGCCGGTCCGGATCACCGAGAGGTTCGGGCCCTCCGCCGCCCGCCGGGCCAGGGTCACGAACAGGCCGGGCTGCGGCTCGGGGGCGTCCAGTGTCAGGGTGAGGCGCAGATGCGTCTCCTCGATCGCCGCGAAGTCGCCGCGGCCCAGCGTCTGCTCCTGCGGGCCGTGCCGCGGTTCGATCCGGGCGGCCTCGCCCGCCAGGTCGAGGCGCAGGCGCCCGGCCGTCTCGGCCGGGACGGCGGGCCGTGGCGCGAGCGTCATGGCCGGCACGAAGGCGATCCCGAGATCGGTGGTCGTGACGGAGGCCGGCGCCGGCTCGGGCGGACGCGTCCGGGCCGTCTCGCAGGACAGCACGCTCAGCGCGCCGATCGTCAGCACGGCGCCGACCGCTCGGCCGGCGAAGGCGACGAGCCGCCACCGCCGCGGCGCGGCCGCCGCGGGCGCGAGGCCGGGGAACGTCTCGTCTGTGGCCATCGGATGCGGTTGCGCCTCGGGAAAGCACCTGCATCCTCCGCCCGGATCCCTTCCCCGGTGGTTTCGATCCGCCGCCCGAGGCCGGCTTTCTCGGCACGCGGTGAATCGAACCTTGCCGCGGGGATGCATGACGAAGCGCGGGAGGCATGACGCCGCCTCCCTTGACAGGCGAGCGACCCCGGCGCCTTGCTCCCGCCTTCCGCAGGTCCCACCTTGCGACGTCGCGGGGCCGGCGGGTCATGGCCCGACGCGGGCGGCGGATGCCGGGATCGCGCGCGGCAAGCGGAGTCTGATCGAGATGGGTTACAAGGTCGCCATCGTCGGCGCCACGGGGAACGTGGGCCGCGAGATGCTGGACATCCTCGCCGAGCGGGCCTTCCCCGCCGACGAGGTCGTGGCTCTGGCTTCGCGCCGCAGCCAGGGCCAGGAGGTCTCCTTCGGCGACAAGATCCTCAAGGTCAAAGCCCTCGACACCTACGACTTCTCCGACACCGACATCTGCCTGATGTCGGCCGGCGGCGAGACCTCGAAGGAGTGGTCGCCCCGCATCGGCGCGCAGGGCTGCGTGGTGATCGATAACTCGTCGGCGTTCCGCTACGAGTCGGACGTGCCGCTGATCGTGCCCGAGGTGAACGCCGATGCGGTGGTCGGCTTCTCCAAGCGCAACATCATCGCCAACCCGAACTGCTCGACGGCGCAGCTCGTGGTCGCCCTGAAGCCGCTGCACGAGGCGGCGACGATCAAGCGCGTGGTGATCTCGACCTACCAGTCGGTCTCCGGCGCCGGCAAGGACGCGATGGACGAGCTGTTCAACCAGACCCGCGCCGTGTTCACGGCCGGCGAGGTGAAGCAGGAGAAGTTCACCAAGCGCATCGCCTTCAACGTCATCCCGCACATCGACGTGTTCATGGAGGACGGCTACACCAAGGAAGAGTGGAAGCTGGTGGCCGAGACCAAGAAGATGCTCGACCCCAAGATCAAGCTCACGGCCACCGCCGTGCGCGTGCCGGTGTTCATCGGCCACGCGGAGGCCGTCAACGTCGAGTTCGAGCGACCGATCTCCGCCGAGGAGGCGACCGCGATCCTGCGCTCGGCGCCCGGCATCCTGGTGATCGATAAGCGCGAGAACGGCGGCTACATGACCCCGCACGAGGCGGCGGGCGAGGACGCCACCTACATCTCCCGCATCCGCGAGGACGCGACGGTGGAGAACGGCCTGAACTTCTGGTGCGTCTCGGACAACCTGCGCAAGGGCGCCGCCCTGAACACGGTCCAGATCGCCGAGCTCCTGATCAACCGCAAGCTGATCGGGCGGGACAGGAAGGCCGCCTGAACGTCGTCCGACGATCGGGATCCATGATTGATCGAGGCGCCGTCCCGCTGGTCGGGCGGCGCCTTTTCATTTTTGCAGATCAGGCTGCCGAGCGATGAATCTCGATCTTGGACCGCACCTGCTCCTCGTCGCTCTCGCATCGACCAGCCCGGCGATCGCGAACGACGATCTGATGAAGCATCTGGCGAACCCGGCCGAGCAGGTGCTGCAGACGGTCGACTACGCCAACACGCGCTATTCGAAGCTCGACCAGATCAACGCGGGCAACGTCAAGAACCTCCAGGTGGC
>NZ_JAKSYR010000017.1:0-5403 GCF_022829705.1 Methylobacterium sp. E-025 | reverse complement strand
CCTGGGACGCCAACGTCGTGGCACTGCCTGAGCTTGGAGGGCTGACGCGTCGCGCCCTGGGTATGCCAAGGCCGGTCATCGCACACCCGGCCTCGATCCGATCGTCGATCGAACCAAGCTCTGAGCGAACAGAAAACGATTCACGGCCTGATCGGCACGCCATCAAAGCCCTCACGCCAACGCCCCCGAAACCTTGCAAGCCGGTTTGGACGATCGGAGGCTACTCGCGCTGTCGCGCAACGGGGCCGTGTCTCCTCTCCTCAGAGGATGGCCGCAAAGCTACCAAGCTTTGGCGTTTCGTCAACCGGATGGGATGCTCGCCGGCTCCAATGGCGATCGAGAGCCCTTGATCGCCCGCGGCCATGCCTTGGAGCCGTCGTGCGGGATGCTAGGGCGGGTAGGATCAGCGGAATTCGCCTGCTTCCCGTAAAATCAGCCCTCTCTAAGTCTCTCTTTTTATTTCTCTTTTTCTTCTCAACGGGAGTGTAGGGAGAATAGGGAGGAGATTCCTCGGGTATACATGAGACGGTTTTGAACGAGGCATGTCACGGCCTTGACCACCCCTTGTCTCGTCGTTTCATCACCTCATCGTTTTGATTGTCTCATGCGTAGGGTGGGAAAATGCCTCCCTAGCCTCCCTAGCGCCCCAAATCAGGGCTAAGTCATTGATCCCGTTCACCCCCATCGCCGGGAGGCAAGATCTTCGCTTGGATCGCTAGCCTCTTACACTCCCTAAATTGGGCCGTTGCGATGGAACGGCTGGAGCGTTGGACCACGCAATCTGAAGGTCAAT
Source organism: Methylobacterium sp. E-025 (assembly GCF_022829705.1). NCBI lineage: Bacteria > Pseudomonadati > Pseudomonadota > Alphaproteobacteria > Hyphomicrobiales > Methylobacteriaceae > Methylobacterium > Methylobacterium sp. E-025. Next base: position 4,610 of record NZ_JAKSYR010000017.1, on the reverse strand, counting down.
CTCAATCCTGACCAGAGGATAAGTGCGGTTTTCCCCGGTTCCGTGCCGATGCACCTCGTCGCGGCTAAACACCGATCATGGTCGAGCCGCCGAGGCGGTGCGACAGCCGTTCCATCTTTTGCACCCCTGGACGGGTTGTTCGCTGCGATGCGGCAGCCTAGGTTTGCAGTGCGGGACAGCGATGGCGTCGTGGTCCTGCTGTCCTTCTTGGACGTTTCCTCCAAGACTTCGGGCCGCCCCTTCGGGGGTGGCCTTTTTTCGTTGGACAGCAGCGTTCCTTATCAGCCTACGGCCGATCGGCCTCGTATGCTGCCAGGCGTCGAGGTATTCCGCTCACCCCGCAGCCTTGGCACCTCGGCTCTTAGATCCTCAACGCGGGCATGCAGCTCGCCGGTATCGACGACTGTCTCGACTAGGAGGTCCTGTGCCTTGGCCAGCGCCGCGCGTAGCTCGGCGTTCTCGGTCGCGAGCGCCAGGATCAAAGCCGCCGTGTCGTCGCTCATCCTTCAGCAACCTGTCCGGCTCACTCTGGTGTGCGCTGCATCAGCAGCCAGCTGGTCTGCCCGATCCGCTGCGGCGGCCCTGATGTTCATGCTGCCCTCACCGGCCTGGGCAACGAAGCCCCCGCGGAGCCCCCTGGCCCCGAGAAGCCGACGGCGTATCAGATCCGTAAGTCGATCACGCCGGACGCGATCATCTCGTTCCTCGACGGCAAGCCCTACAAAACCCTGAAGCGGCACCTGACCGTCGCCGGCCTGACGTTGGAGCAGTACCGTGCACGCTACGGTCTGCCGTCGGACTACCCGTCGACCGCCGCAAGCTACTCCGCGCAACGGTCCGCGCTGGCCCACTCTCTTGGCCTGGGTCAGATGCGGCGCAAGACAAATCCTAAGGTCGTGGCAGCCTCCGCAGCCCCTTCGAAGACCCGCGGGCAGATTGAAGGCTGCGGAAACGGCCTGAAGCCGCTCAGCGCCCCGTTCCGGCACACCGTGGCGCCCGTCACGGTGATGAGACCCTAACCAAGTGCCGCCATCCTGCACACGGGCCAAGTCGCGTATCGGCCTAGCTGGTGAGATCCGGGGTTCCCCCGCCCCGTGAGCAGATCGGGACGGGGCCGGGCCGTCGTGGGAGGTGCTGTGATACCGCCACGGTTGCTGCTCGTGCTTAATGGGGCTTAAGCTACTATCATCCGCCCACGACCAAGCGCAGATCAGAGCCCACTGAGCCTGAAACCCGAACGCAGTTGCGGCCCAATCTCTTGGCTTCGTATAGAGCGGCGTCGGCAGTACAAAATAGCACCGCTGGTACAATGGCAATTCCTTCGGGTATCTGAGCTACCCCGCAACTCACGGTCAGCACCTCGTGCTTGCTACTGGCATGAGGGAGCTTCCAGCCCGCTACAGTCTCTTGGATACGACTGGCAACGATCTTGGCACCCTCCTCACCTGTATCAGGGAGGATGACGGCAAACTCCTCGCCGCCGATGCGGTAACCGGTATCGCCAGAACGGCTGATGACGGCTTCCATTGATCGCGCGATGAGCTCTAAGGCCTCATCGCCTTTCTGATGCCCGTAACGGTCGTTGAACCCCTTGAACGAGTCGGCATCCAGCAGGATCAGCGATAGAGGCTGTGAAGTTCGTACGGCGCGTGACCATTCTTGAGCTAAGACCTCGTCAAAGCGGCGACGATTGGGCAAGCCGGTCAACCCATCCGTCGTTGCCAGCTGTTCGAGTTCGACATTGAGCGCGCTCGTAGCCATCTCGGCAGCACGCCGACGATTGAGTTCGCAGCAGAATAACCACGTCAAGCCGATGGTAGCCCCACAGAGGGCAAGTACGGTCCCACCAAGGATCAGAGCCTTCTGCCACCAATCCGTATAGATATCTGCCAGCGGGATCGCGGTACTGAGCTGCAGGGGTTGATCTCTGACATGGGTGAACACGAAACGGCGTTCACCCTCTCCAAACATCGCTGGACCAACGAAGCTGCCGTCCTGGTGGGCCAGAATGCGCTGATAGCTTGGCTGCTGGGCGACGCTTTTGCCAAGCAGTTGTTGTTCGAATGGCTCCCGCATCAGGATCGAGCCGCCTGGTCCGTACAAGGTCACGGTGCCGATGCGAGCCACGCCTGCGGCGGCGAATAGGCCACGGAAGTAGTCGAGATGGATGGCGCCAGCGACGACACCGGCAAACGAACCGTCTGGGTTAGATAGGCGACGGCTCAGCATGACCACCCATTGTCCCGTCAAGCGAGAGATAGCCGGCGGGCTGATATGCAGCCCATCATCGCTATGAGCGATAAAGTATTGAAAATACTCACCATCGGCCCGGTTCAGCGCTCGTGGCGTGATCGATTGTGAGCTGGAAACGAGATCGCCAGTCGCATTCATCACCATGATGAAACCAAACCCGAGGCCGGTCGCCGAGCGATCGAACAAGATCATGTGACGAAGTTCGGGCGAGGCCTGCGCGACGTCCGGTCGCTTCATACCGTCGACCACCGCCTGTAACGATAGGCCATAGAGCTCGATATTGCGGGCGATATCGCGCTCCAGCACCTGCAGCAGGCTACGGGACGTGATCTCCGTCCGGCGGGTCGCATCCTCTCGCATGTCCCACAACATTACAGCGGACACGCTGCAGAGACCGGCAACGCAGGCGAGATTGAATGCCGTCAGCGAGCGCGCCGAGTGGGTCCAGCGTCCAAACAGGGCGAAGGGCGATCGGATGGTCATAGGCAGTCGTCATGTCCCGCACTCCGATTGTAGCCGAGGAAGCTTAACGATTTTCCATCAATCCACACCGCTTGGTGGATCAATCCCGTAAATTGTCGAGGAGCGGATGGCGTCGGTGGCTGTGTATTAAGCGCCGTCACGACTGGTATATTTCGCGCAGCTACCTTCTTGACTGACCGCCGAAGACAGCTCCCACCACCCGCTATCGCCTTTTGTTAAACCGGTCCTTGTACGACCATAGGCTTGAAATAGGCCGGTAAGGCGATCGGGATGCAGTATGAAAGGCGGTCTGGTATCCGGCACAGCGAGGTAATACCTTTCGCTGCATCTGCGTCTCGGTCGTTCGGAGCTGACCGCCGCGGCGCCGTGGCCGTCATCTTCTGCCTCTGCGCGACGGTGCTGCTCGGCCTCGTCGGCGGCGGCGTCGATTATGCCCGCCTCGCCGCCCGGCGGGCCCAGCTGCAGGGGGCCGTCGATGCCGGGGCGCTGGCCGGCGGCAACGCCCTCAAGCTCGCCCTGTCGAGCACCGCCGCGGTGGTCGGCGTCACCGAGCAGACAGTGCGATCGGAGGCGAAATCGCCGCCAGACCGGCCGCTGGCGGTTGAGGTCAGCGTGGGATCCGACAAGACCAACGTCTTGGTAACGGCCGCCGAAACCTTCAAACTGTCCTTCGGCAGCTTCGTCGGTATGCCCGCCGTCAAACTCGCGGTGAAGGCGCAGGCGAGCGTCGTTGGGCGGATGCGCCTCTGCATGCTGGCGCTCGACCCGCTCGCGGCGGGTGCCTTCAACCTGCAGAAAAGCGCGCAGGTCACCGCTGTCGATTGCGCGCTGTATTCCAACTCCGCCTCTCCGACCGGCATGGTCGGGCAGCAGAACGCGATCGCCAAGGCGCAGACGATTTGCTCGGCCGGCGGCTACCTCGGCGTGCGGGCGAACTTCAGCCCGACGCCGCAGACCGGCTGCCCGGTGATCGATGATCCTCTGAAGGACCGTACCGCCCCACCGATCGGCGCCTGCGCGACACTACCGTTCCCATTGAATGTGTTGAATGTAAACAGCTTGAAGAAGATTGATTCGAGTATGACGCTCGAACCAGGAACGTATTGTGGTGGCCTACAGATCACGAAGAATGCTGTCGTCACGCTAAAGGCTGGAATTTACGTCATAGCAAATGGCCCGCTGATTGTTGATAAGAAAGCGTCGCTTAGCGGTACAGATGTGGCCTTCTACTTCACCGGGGATAAAGGCAGTCTTGTCTTTGATAAAGATACGACAATCAGCCTCTCGGCACCAACGGCAGGCGTAATGGCGGGCTTACTCATCTCTGAAGATAGGACTGTGTCCTCTCCCACAGATCCAAGCAACCTCATCACGACACTCCTTGGTGCAATACTCGCCCCGCCTCCTGCACCCCTTGCAGCGACCAAGCCGATGCGGACGTACCGCATCCTCAGCGACAACGCCCGCACCATGCTTGGCACGATCTACCTGCCGGCGGGCCGCCTAGTGATCGACGCGACCAAGCCGGTGGCCGACCAGTCGGCCTACACCGTGATCGTGGCCCAGCAGATCAACCTCTACGAAGGCCCGAACCTCGTCCTCAACGCGAATTACGGCGCGACGAGCGTGCCGGTGCCGAAGGGCGTCGGCACGGTCTCCGGCCGGCTGTTCCTGACGCAATGATGACGCCGATGACAGAAACCCGCTCCCCAAAGCACCTTGAAGGCGTTCGCCCGCGATCCAGCCCTTCTTCATTTTAACGAGAAAGCGGCCTAGAAAGCCAAGCCTCGATCCGGGCCGCCAAGCGATCCGCGCGGCTGTAAGGATCAGCTACGAACCAGATAACGCCCGCGAAGGCAGCTGCTCCGGCATAG
>NZ_JAKSYR010000013.1:0-698 GCF_022829705.1 Methylobacterium sp. E-025 | reverse complement strand
CTCCAGGACGAGCACGACCTCACGGTCGGGCTCGGCACCCTGTGGAGCTTCCTCGACGCACGCGATCTCACCTACAAAAAAAGACAGCGCACGCCGCCGAGCAGGAACGCCCGGACGTGAAAGCGGCGCGCGAGGCCTGGTTCGAGGGCCAACCCGATCTCGACCCTGCGCGCCTGGTTTTCCTCGACGAGACCTGGACGGCCACCAACATGGGCCGCCTGCGCGGACGCTCTCCCCGCGGCGAGCGGCTGCGCTCGCCCATCCCGCACGGTCACTGGAAGACCACGACCCTGGTCGCCGGCCTGCGCCTGTCCGGGATCGCCGCGCCGTTCGTGCTCGATGGGCCGATCAACCGCGACGCCTTCCAGGCCTACGTCGATCAGATCCTGGTGCCGGAACTCGCCCCCGGCGACATCGTCGTCATGGACAACCTCGGCAGCCACAAGGGGCCGGCCGTGCGGTCGGCCATCGAGGCGGCAGGCGCACGGCTGTTGTTCCTGCCGTCCTACTCGCCCGACTTCAACCCGATCGAGATGGCGTTCTCGAAGCTCAAAGCGCTGCTACGCAAAGCGGCCGAGCGAACCGTCGAGGGATTGTGGTCGGCCATCGGACGTCTCGTCGACACCGTCACACCTGACGAGTGCGCCAACTTCTTCGCTGCCGCTGGATACGGACCAGATTAAACCGAAAACGCTCTA
>NZ_JAKSYR010000011.1:0-918 GCF_022829705.1 Methylobacterium sp. E-025 | reverse complement strand
AGGAGCGCACATGCCGACGCATCACGAGATCCCGGCCACCCCCGACAAGATGGTGCTCGGCTACTTCGACGCCGCGCTGCCGCCGGTGCTCGAGATCGCGTCCGGGGACACGGTCACCCTCCATTCCTTCCCCGCCGGCGGACGCGAGTCGCTGCATCCCGATCCCGCGCGGGTCTCGGCCGAGCACCTCGCGGTGCTCGATCAATGCGTCCCCGGCCCCGGGCCGCACTTCGTCACCGGGCCGGTCCATGTCCGCGGTGCCGAGCCGGGCGACGTGCTGCAGGTCGAGATCCTGGATCAGGCGTTCCGGCAGGATTGGGGCTTCGTCTCGATCCTGCCCCTGCTCGGGACCTTGCCCGACGAGTTCACCGAGTACGAGACCATCCACCCCGACATCGACGTCGCGCGCGGCGTCTGCGTGCTGCCCTGGGGAACCGAGCTGCCGCTCGACCCGTTCTTCGGCATCCTCGGCACGGCGCCGCCCGCCGCCTGGGGCCGCGTCGGCACAGCGGTGCCGCGCGGCTTCGGCGGCAACATGGACAACAAGGAGCTGAAGGTCGGCTCGACCCTCTACCTGCCGGTCTACAACCCGGGCGCCGGCTTCTACGCCGGCGACGGGCACGGCGTGCAGGGCGACGGCGAGGTCTGCATCACGGCGCTGGAGACCGGCCTCACCGGCACCTTCCGCCTGACCGTGCGCAAGGACCTCGGCTACGAGTGGCCGTTCGCCGAGACGCCCACCGACCTGATGACGATCGGCCTGCACGAGAGCCTCGACGAGGCGATGCGGCAGGCGGTGCGCGAGATGGTGCGCCACGTCTGCGCCCGCACCGGGCTGACCCGCAACCAGGCCTACATGCTGTGCTCGCTCGCCGGAAACCTGCGCATCACCCAGACGGTCGACGGCAACAAGGGCGT
>NZ_JAKSYR010000005.1:0-15657 GCF_022829705.1 Methylobacterium sp. E-025 | reverse complement strand
CTTCACCACGCGCTCGCGCAGATCCTGGCTGTAGGGTCGGCCCATGCTTCGCTCCTTCTCAAGAGCGATCAGTGAATCAGTCCAACAGCGCCGCGTGAACCCCACCTGCCCGATTCAGCGCAGCCCGAAAACGCTCTAGCGCAGCGCGCCAAGCCTGGACGTCGGAGGTCGCGGGTTAAGTAGGTGCGGGTGATGCCATGGGTCTCGCCGGATGTGAGCCGGCGGGGATAGGGGTGCGAGCTGGGTGGCGCAACGCGCTGGCGGCGACCGTCAGCCCTGCCAGGTGATCGGAAAGCGCATAGAAGCGCAAGTGAGGCTTGGCACCCTCACAGCCACCTCCCCCGGTTCGATGCCCCCCGATCCGCGGAGGTTCAACAATGAAGTCCTGGCACAACGCCTTTTATGCCTCCGCCATGGTTCTTGCGGTCGCATCGGCCCCGTCGATCCGTACGGCCCTGGCCGCCGATGCGGATACCAGGGAGCCGGAAGTCGTGCTCACGACGCAGGCCGTCGGCGGAGTGGCAGTACCCACCACCGGTTGGGACAAGGCGAAGAAGTATGAGAACGACCCGGATGCCATCACGGCCGGCAAGGGTCTCTATGCCGCCTTTAACTGCAACGGCTGCCATGCCGGCGGCGGAGGCGGGTTCGGGCCGGCGCTCTCGGACCAGAAGTGGATCTACGGGGGATCCCTTCCGAACATCGTCGACACGCTCTATGAGGGCCGCCCCAAGGGCATGCCGGCGTGGCGCGGCAAGATCCCCGACGAGCAGATGTGGCAGCTCGCGGCCTACGTGAAATCCTTGAGTAAGCCGGCGGGGCTCGCCCCGCCGCTTTAAGGACATTGAGCCTTCGCTCGACGGGCACCGACGGATGTGATCGCCACGCGCGAGCGGGAAGTCACGCCTCGCCGATGGATCCCAGGGCGGCCCCAGCTCCGCTCGATGCCATCGCGTAGCCGGGGATGCATGTCGCATCCCCGGTCCGGGATTCCAGACCGATCGGCCGGGATGTTGCAGGCGGATCCGGCCTACTTCTTCGGCTCCCCCGCATCCTTCGCGCTTAACGAGCCCGTGACCGATGGCTCGCCGACGAAGTGGAGCATCCCCTCGGTGTCGATGACCAGCTTGTCGCCGGTCTCCACCGAACGCCCATATCCCGAACCCCGGACGCGAAGCTCGCATCCACCCTTGCATTCGACCTCTGTCGAGGCACCGGCGGCCAGCTTCTGATCGGCCTGGGTCTCGCCCTGGTCCACCGTGAAGGTATGCTCGGCCTTGTCCTGGTTGCTCAGCGTGATCGCGAAGGCCGGCGTTGCCGCCAATAATGTCCCGATCAAGAAAATTGTCGATATTGAAATGTGCTTCATCACTCGTCTCCGTCCGATTGCGGCATGCGATCGAGAGAACGATGTAGAGCTAAGCGTTACAACGAGGACGCGGTATTAAGCCTAAATCGTATATTTACACGTCATATGATCGGTTCGCGCCTGATTGCATGTGATCTCTGGTGGGTGTCACCCGAGACCGACTATCCGCCGGGTTCGAGGCGACGGCCATCTAGATGTCCGTTGCGTTGAATTCGGTCCTTTCCGGGCGACGTCCCGTAGCCGGTCCGGTCGCGGGACGTCGTGGAGTTCGGCGGAGATGGCGGACGGCTCGGGAATGCCTCCAGGGATCGAGGATCGTGACGGATGCGACAGGCGGAAAGCACGGCAAGCGCACGGTATCTCGGCGATCTCATCGCCATCCTCGATCAGGAACGGGCAACCCGTGACGTCATCGAGCTGGTCAAGCTAGAAATCGCCTTGTCCACCCTCCGGGACCGGGCATCGCGGGGTGGGGCGAGCGAGCGAACTGTCGACCTGATCCAGGCGGTACAAATCGTCCTCGCCTTCCGTGCGATGCCCCTTGGAGCCGGGGTGTTGCACTAAGGCCGCCTTCGTCGGCCCTACGGCGCGCAAGAGCTACACGCCAACGACCGTAACGAACCTGCTCGACACGAACGTCCTGCGCAAACCGGCCGATGCAGGACGGTACTCCAACCGGGCTGACACTGGCAGATCTCCGCCCCTTCGGACCTAAGTTCAATCACATGTTAAATCGGCCATCCGCTCATGCATCGTGCATCGGCGAACTCAGCGCGTGACGAGAGCCATGCATCACGCACTGACGAGAAAGCTCGAAGGTTACAAGACCCTCTCGGATCACGACCGTTGGGCCCTAAACGGATTGGTACCCCGCATGCGCGAGGTCGGCGCGCACGTGGACCTGATCCAAGAGGGAGAGGCCCCAGAAAACGTGCACTTGATCCTCGACGGATTCGCATGCCGCTACAAGGTACTGCCCAACGGACGGCGCCAGATCATGGCCTATCTCGTACCCGGGGACTTTTGCAACCTTAACGTCTTCATCCTCGACCAGATGGACCACAACATCGGGACTATCTCACCCTGCCAGGTGGTGCACATCCCTCGGACGGCCATCGACGGGATCACCGCGCATCACCCCAACATCACACATGCGTTCTGGTGTTGCGCGCTGGTGGACGCGGCGGTCCTTCGCGAGTGGCTGGTCAACCTCGGAGGTCGCCCCCCGAACCAGCGCATCGCCCACGTCATGTGCGAGCTTTTCATGCGCCTTGAGGCGGTGGGACGGGTCATGGACGAGAGCATCGCGTTTCCGTTCACCCAGACCGACCTCGCCGACTCGATGGGCCTGTCGAACGTACACGTGAACCGCACGATGCGCGAACTCAAGAGCTTGGGCCTGATTACGCTGAAGCGCCGCGTCCTGACAATTCACGACGTCGAGCGGCTCAAGGCCTACTGCGGCTTCGCGCCTAACTATCTGCATCTGCGGAACACCCGTTGGGGTGAACGCCGCACCCTGCCGTGGGCCGACAGCGCGCAGCGGGGCTGACCCATGGTCGAACGACGCAACGTCGAGACGTTGGTCGTGCTCCAGCCCATCGCCGTCGACACCCCCAGCCCCGACAACGAGGGGATGCTGGTTATAGCCAACCGATTGCTGGTGGCGGTTCTGGTCCGGCCCGATGCCGAGCACGAGGCCCCAGGCTCCTGGTTCGTGGAAGTGGCGCTCGGTCGCTTGCTCGGGATCATGCCCCCGCCGTTCAACACGCTCGAAGACGCGACGCGATGGCTGAGGAACCGGCTGCGACCCTGATTCCAAGACCTACGAGACGGCGACGTGATCGATCCGGGGCGTCGATGCTTCACGCGGAGGCAATTCTCGCGGTCAACCGCCGCCCATCGAACGAAGCGAGCCCCGATGCCGAAGCTCATGCCGCGGCCGTCCCGAACGGCCCTTATCACCCTGCGATGTGGCCCAGTCCTAGACGAAGTCCGATCGGGTCGTCGCGCCGCCATGGTTCGGGTCGACCTCCGTGCCTCGCGAGGCATCGGGGGTCGCCTTCTTGCGTTCGTGCGCTGCTTTGGGAGGGACAGGTACCATCGGCTCCCGACCATGATGCCACATCTTATCCGGGCAGGCTGGCCACGGACGAGCGACGTCGGCTTGGAGCGGGATAGGAGCGGGACATGAGCGTCGGCCCGGAAGATTTGAAGCGACAACGGGGCGAGCCGAGCCGTATCGGACCCTACGATCCACGAATTCCGAACGAGCGCGGAAGTCCCCGAGGCTGTTTTCGATACATCAGCATCCACCCTGCTCGGATGCGCGGTGGCCCGTCCCCACGGCTTCCTCGACATGGTGCCCGAGCCGCTCCTCGACGACATCGTGTTGCTCGCCTCCCAGGCGTGCCGGACCCCGGTGGCCCTCATCAGCCTCGTCGAGGAGCGGAGGCAGTGGTTCAAGGCCCGGGTAGGTTTCGAGCCGTGCGAGACACTGCTTGACCGCTCGGTCTGCGCCACGCCCTCCACCATTCTGGCCTTCTGGTCATTCCCGACCTTACGAGCGATCCACGGACCTGGTACAACCCGCTGGTCACCGGGCCACCTTACCTTCGCTTCTATGACGGTTTGCCCCTGTGCATCGGCGATGATCGCGCGGTAGGAACGCTCTGCGTCCTCGATCAGGTTCCTCGAGACGGATTGGACGCCGACCAGGCCTTCACTCTGGAAGCGCTTGGGCGTTAAGTCATCGTCCAAGTCGAGCTACGCCGCGCGGTAGGAGAGGTCGTACGGCGCACCGCCGCCTTCGAAGCGAGCGAGGCGAGGCTGCGAACGATCTTCCATGCGACATACCAGTTCCAGGGATTGCTCGCCCGCGACGGGACCGTGCTGGACGCGAACGAAACCATGCTCAAGGCCGTCGCGTCCTCACGCGGTGATGTGGTCGGCAAGAGCCTCTGGGATACCCCTTTGCTCGCAGGGACGCCGGGCATGCCCGAGCGGGTGCGGGAATGGGTCGACCGCGCAGCGGCGGGCGAACCCGTACGCCACGAGATCGAGTTGGATCTCCCCGGCGGCCGGAGGTGTCTGGAATTCGCTTTGAGACCGGTTCGAGATGCGGACGGCCTCGTGCTCGGCATCATGTCGGAGGCCGTGGACCTGACCGAGCGCCGCATCGAGGAACAGCTGCGGCAATCCCAGAAAATGGACGCCATTGGCCAATTGACCGGGGGAATCGCGCACGACTTGAACAACATGCTCGCGGTCATTGTTGGTAGCCTGAACCTTCTCGAACGCCGGCTCGCGAAGGGCGAGACGGATGTCGGCCGGTACGTCGACGCGGCCCTGGACGGCGCCAACAGGGCCGCGTCGCTGACCCATCGCCTGCTCGCCTTCTCTCGACTGCAGCCGCTCGCACCAGAGCCGGTCGACGCCAACCGCATGGTCCCTGAAATGTCGGACATGTTGACCCGCACGCTCGGCGAGCGGATCCTGATAGAGACCGCGCTTGCCGACGACCTATGGAAGGCCAGGGCCGACCCAAGCCAGCTTGAGAACGTGATCCTCAACCTGTCCGTGAACGCACGGGACGCGATGCCGGATGGCGGCCTCGTGACCATCGCGACGTCGAACGCCGCCATCCACGGCGACCCCGAACCGGGAAACGACATCAAGCCGGGCCAGTACGTCATGATCGCCGTCTCTGATACCGGGACCGGGATGTCACCCGCGGTGATCGCCAGGGCATTCGATCCGTTTTTCACCACCAAGGGCGTCGGCAAGGGCACCGGCCTTGGCCTGAGCCAGGTGATCGGGTTCGTCAGGCCGTCGGGGGGGGCATGTCAGGATCGCGTCGGAGCCCGGCCGAGGAACAACCATAGAGGTCTACCTTCCGCGGTTCGAGGGGGCGCTTGAGGCTGACTTAATAGCAAAGTCAACCATGGCGTGTATCGGTGGTGAAGTCGGCGAGACCGTCATGGTCGTCGAGGACGACGCCCGGATGTGCTCCTGCTCGGTCGGGGCCCTGCGCGAGCTCGGCTATTCCGTCGTCCACGCCGCGAATGGAACGGAAGCGGTCAGGATGATCGAGGCGGGCCAGGTTGTGGCCCTGCTCTTCACCGACATCGTCATGCCGGAAATGACCGGACGCCAACTCGCCGATGCCGCCATGGCACGGTTGCCGAACCTGAAAGTCCTCTACACCACCGGCTACGTGCGTCGGTGGAGGTCGAGTGATGCTGATGCGCGACGCTTGCGCGATCCAGATGAAACTTCTTCCCATTGCGACACGTATGGGTGCTGCGAGCGAACGGCTCAGCTTGTGCGGCGACCGCAGCGATCCCCGCAGAACTGTGAGATATCGACACTCTATGTCTCTGGAACACCCACCTAGGGGCCAATCGCGGCGCCCACGTCTGGCCCTGGTTGTCGCCATGTGTCTCCTGCCAGTCCTGCTATGGATCGCCATCTACCTGATGTGCGGTAAGGCAGTCTGGTTCTGACGCCATCGCCTTCGCCCTCGGAGCCTTTAGTCCCTGGGGCGGAGATACTGCGCGAGAAGGAATCCGCCTTGCAGGGCGACCAGATGGGCGAAGAGGACTAAGAGCTCCAACGCGCCTAACTCCCGGCGGACGAGGCCGACTGCGATATAAGTGACGATGAGGCACCCTGAGGCGAACAGGATCATGACAGACCGATAATGCCACCCCAGTGCGATCCCAACGGCAAGCAGAAGCGCGGATGTGATCATCCTGACCCAATCACATCCTGGGCGTTTCGAGCCTCTTAACAAAGCCGTTAGAAGCGATCGGATAATGACGCAGCAGATATGGCGCGGCTTCGTCTCGGCGAATGCCGCGAACACGGAGCTATTCCGGATCTATGAAGGGCCGGAAGCTTCCGCCGCGATAGGTCAACGGGTCCGTAGTGGTGGGTGGCCGTGACCCATATGATCGCCCGAGCCTGAGGAAGCCATAATGCGAAGGCGCGATGAACGACCTCCGTCCGAACCGCGTAGAACGCTGGGCAGCTTCTAGGACGCCGCCGTTTTCACGCCCCGGGTGTTATCCATGATCCTGTTCCGTCGGGCTGCGCTTAACGGAACAGACCCGACCCGCGAAAGGCGGCGACCGAGCCTGTCCCGTTCATGGCAGGTGACGCGCCCGCAGATGGGACAACAGCCATTCAGGACAATGCCGACGGGTAGTTAATGAAGTCTGCGGCCTCGCCCGCCTTGAGCGCCAGTTCGACAGGACTGCGAGGGTGCTTTCTGGCACCTTACGATGCCCGTCGAGATCCTGAAGTTGAATGCCCAACCGCCCTGAAGGACCAGATCCGCCTCCCCCCATTTGGCTCCGGCAAACTCCGAGCTGGACGAGCGGCGACGTGCTGCTCTGAATGAAGCGCGCTGTTACTACAGTTGCTCGGACGCGCAGTGCAGCGGAAATCCGCCCGCTCAATTGGCCGAACAACTATCTTTCACTAGTCGACCGGATAGCATGGGCACAGAAGCGTAACATTCACCTGGGGTGGGCTTGATGCCGAATCCAGAAGGAAATTTTTGCTGAATTGTGCGCCGGCCGCGGTTGGAAAGCCTCCACCGCGTACCTAATCCAAGGCGTGCTGCGCAAGAGATTGCAGATGGTACCAACTCTGCGATTCTGAAGTTCAATTCAGGTTCTGCTTAGACGCAAGAAAGCAATCATTGTTGATGCAACAAATAAGCTCTGGAATCTCAGGCTACGCACAATAGAGCCCCTTTTCGTCTCTATATAGCTCTCGACCTGATGAAGCCTCCGACGGGGCCTTCATTCTGCCCATGGGCAAGGTCCTCGGCCGATTTGGGGCGGCTGTAGAGGTAGCCCTGCAGCTCTTCACATCCTGTTGCACGCAACTGCTCGGCCTGTTCCTCAGTCTCCACGCCCTCGGCCGTAATTGTCATGCCGAGGCCATGCGCCATGTCACGGATAGCTTGAACGATAACTTGGCTATCGCGGCGCGATGGTAGCTCCTTCACAAAGGATCGGTCGATCTTGACCTTGTCGAAGGCGAAGCTCCGCAGGTAGCTCAACGACGAGTAACCTGTGCCGAAGTCATCGAGCGCGATGCGTACGCCGAGAGCACGTATCTGCCGCAGGATGTCGAGGGCCGCAACGGCGTCTTCGATCAGGACGCCCTCCGTCACCTCAACTTCCAGCCGACTTGGCGCGAGGCCCGAGTGGGTCAGGGCGGCTAGGATGATATGCGGTAGATCACGGGTACGGAACTGCACCGCAGAGATGTTTACCGACACCCGGTGGTTAACCGGCCAGCTCGCGGCTTCACGGCAAGCCTCTGCGATGACCCAGGCTCCGATCGGGATGATTAAGCCGCTTGTTTCTGCGAGGGGGATAAAGTCGGCGGGTGAGACCATACCGAGCTTCGGATGCTGCCAGCGCAGGAGTGCCTCACAGCCGGTAATCGTTCCGGTCTGGGATTCGACGAAAGGCTGGTAGTGCAGCACCAATTCACCGTGTGCGAGAGCGGTGCGCAGATCGTGCACGAGGCGCTGCCGCTCCTGAAGCTTCTGATCCATTTCCGGCGCGAAGAAGCTGAACGTCCCTCGCCCGTCTGCTTTTGACCGGTAAAGTGCGGCGTCGGCGTTTCGCAACAGCTCTTCGGCCGTATCACCATCCGACGGAGCGAAGGCGATGCCGATACTGAGGCCGATGGAGACATCCTCGCCGCCTATCATGAACGGTGTACTCACACATCGGACCAAGCGCTGCGCAAGAGCTTCGACCGACCCTTGATTAGCATCCGCGGCATCGAGGATCATGAACTCGTCGCCGCCGAAGCGAGCAAGCATGTCGGTGCCGTCGAGCTCGGCCTGCAAACGGTCGGTCACGGCAATGAGCAACTGGTCGCCGGCAGGGTGGCCGTGGCGATCGTTGACGGCCTTGAACCCGTCGAGGTCGAGGCTGAGCACGGCAAGAGGGTTACGCTCAACGCCGCGCAACGCCTGTGCCAAGCGTTCGCCGAAGAGCATACGGTTCGGCAGCTCGGTCAGGGAATCATAGTAGGCAAGATGCGCCACTCGGGCCTCAGCGCGCTTGGCGGCTGAGGTATCGGCGCAGACGCCGCGGTATCCCTGAAACGTGCCATTTTTATCGTGTATGGGGCGCCCGGACAGCGACCACCAGCAGGCATCCCCGTTCTGGACCAAGGGAACGACGTGGTCGCGAAATGGGCGACGCGCCTCGATATGCTCTTGCAACGCATCGCAAGCTTCGGTGTTACCTGCGGCAGTGACGTCCCGAAGCAGAGCGACCAGAGAGGTTGCATCGATCGCGTTCTGGGACCGGGCGAGCTTTTCTGCAAACCGCGGTGATGAGCTATGGCAGCGATGCTCTGCGTCCGTTTCCCAAAGCCAATCGCTGGCCTGCTCCTCGTAGTCGCGCAGCAGCAGCGCTATGACCTCACCCTGCTGTTCCAAATTGTATTGCTGACGCTGCCCGGCGCCGAACTGTTTCACTTGACGCCGGACGCTGCGGATCGCGGTTCCTCCGCCGATAACGAACAATCCCGCCAGATACAGGTGCGGTGCATCCCAGCTCGATAGCAGTAAGCCCGCAATAGTGGCCGTCATTACGAGGCCGATATAAATCACGGCCGCAGGCAACACTGTGGCGAGTAGGATGCTGCCCCCCCAAAGGAGACCAGTGAGGAGGCAGATCACGCAGCCGAGTTCCAGACCGGAGACGCGGGGCATCAACCAGACTGGCACGCTGACTAAGCAGACACCCATCACGACTGTCTGAAGACTGAGGAGATGAATGTCGCGAGCGGCGACGGTTTGATGTGGCGGCCGAGCATTCGCACGCAGTGATAAAGCCAGCTGACCAAGCGACATCAGCGTGACGACGCTACACCACGTCAGCAGCACACTGGCGTGGTGCTTGAACATGAGAAAAGTGAAGGCACCTGCACAGGCGACGTTCGCGAGCATCATCGCCGGAGCGAGTTGGTCGACAACTTCGAGCTGTCGCGCGCGGAGACGGCCCATCGTAAGTGCTTGCTGGGGCATTGCGCGCTCTAGAGAACAAAGAAGACCCAGCTTTAGGCAGACTTACTAAGGAGAAATGAATGGGGCTGCCTTATGGCTTTGAAATTTCATCTGATGGCGGCTTGAGGAGTTCAGCTCTGGCCGATAGCTTCCAGTCCGCCGTCGGCGGCTTCATCGGCACGGTCTCAGCCTCGGCCACCGAGTTGCAGGCCACCGCCGGGGTGATGAGCGGGACCGCCGCGGAGACGGCGAGCCAGTCGACTGCCGTGGCCGCCGCGGCCGAGGAGGCTGCCAGCAACGTTGGTACCGTCGCCGCGGCGGCCGAGGAACTTGGCGCCTCCGTCCAAGAGATCGGCCGGCAGGTCGACGGCTCTGCGCTCCTCGCCCGGCAGGCGGTGGATGAGGCCGACCGCACGGGGGCGCTAGTCCACAAACTGAGCGGCACCTTCGAGCGGGTCGGCGCCGTGGTCGGGTTGATCTCCTCGATCGCCGGGCAGACCAACCTGCTGGCCCTAAATGCCACTATCAAGGCCGCTCGGGCCGGGGAGGCCGGCAAAGGCTTTGCCGTGGTAGCGACCGAGGTGAAGGAACTCGTCGGGCAGACCGCCCGGGCGACCCAGGAGATCTCTGCCCAGATCGACCGAATCCAGGAGTCCACCGCTGAGGTGGTGGCGGCCATCGGCGGCATCACCCAGCGGATCCGCGACATCAGCGTCACGGCAGCCTCGATCGCGGCGGCGGTGGAGCAGCAGGGGGCAGCGACGCAGGAGATCGTGCGCAACGTTGCCCAGGTGGCGACAGGGACGGGCGAGGTGAGCGGGAACATCGCCGGCGTCGCGGGGGCCGCCGAGGAGACGGGCGCTGCCGCCACCCAGGTGCTGGGGGCGGCCACGGAACTGTCGCGCCAATCGGAGCACCTGCGGAGCGAAGTCGGGCGCTTCCTCGCCACCGTGTGCCCTGCCTGACGCGAACCTACAAACTTCCGCTTCCCCCATGTGTTCGAGCGGAAGCGGACGGGCAGAAAACCACCCCAAGCGGCCATTCGGCTCGCGACCCAAATAGGTCACCCCTCGCCCATCGAAAGCTGCTCGAAAACAGTCATTTCGGGTCGAGCCAACGAACTATCGCACGGTTCAGTCCAGGCTGCCGAACCCCACGGTTTCCCGGGTCCAGGCAATCGTCTGCTCGCTCATGCTGATGCCGAGACCGGGCTGCGTCGGCACAATCATCCGACCGTCCTTCAACTCTAGACGCTCGTTGAACAACGGCTCCAACCACTCGAAGTGCTCGACCCAGGGCTCACGTTGCATCGCTGCGGCGAGATGGATGTGCAGTTCCATCGCGAAGTGCGGTGCGATGGTCAGACCGGCGAATTCAGCGAGCGTGGCGATCTTGAGGAACGGCGTGATACCGCCGACCCGGGGGGCATCCGGCATCAGGAAGTCCGCTCCATTCTGCCGGATGAAGTCCCAGTGCTCGGAGACGCTGGTGAGCATTTCGCCGGTGGCGATCGGCGTGTCGAGCGCAGCCGCAAGCGCTGCGTGCCCGGCGGCGTCGTAGCAATCCAGTGGCTCCTCGATCCAGATCAGGTTGAACCGCTCGAAGATGCGGCCCATCCGCATGGCGGTCGGCCGGTCCCATTGCTGGTTGGCGTCGACCATCAGCGGGAAGGCATCGCCAAGGTGCTCGCGCACCCGCGAAACGCGCGCGATGTCGAGGGCCCAGTCCGGCTGGCCGACTTTGAGCTTGATGCCGCCGATGCCCTTCTCACGGGAACGGTCGGTGTTGACCAGCAGCTCGTCCAGCGGCGTGTGAAGGAAGCCACCGGAGGTGTTGTAGCAACGAACTGCCTCGCGTTGCGCACCGAGCAGTTTGGCCAGCGACAGGCCGGCCCGCTTCCCCTTCAGGTCCCATAGTGCCACGTCGAAGGCGCCGATAGCTTGAACGGCGAGGCCGCTGCGGCCGACCGAGGCGCCCGCCCAGGCGAGCTTGTCCCAAGCCTTGCCGATGTCGCTCGGATCCTCACCGATGAGCGCGGGTGCGATCTCGCAGGCATGGGCGAACTGTCCCGGTCCGCCGGCCCGCTTGGAATAGCTGATGCCGAGGCCGCGATGTCCCGCGCTTGTCTCGATCTCGCAGAACAGGATCGCGATCTCGGTCATCGGCTTCTGGCGCCCGGTGAGCACCTTGGCGTCGCTGATTGGGGTCTTGAGCGGCAAGTAGACCGAGCGCAGGCGGATCCCAGTGACGGTCTCGTTCATGTTCTTCTCCGGCATTCAGTCATTGTCGGTAGCCGACACGTTTGGGCGCTCAGGCCTGCGCGGTTTGGAGAGATGCCGGCCGGACCAATGGCCTGTCCGTGACTTGCTCATCTTCTCCGATCTCAAGCCGCTTCAGTGGCCCGACGACGACGAGGTAGGATAGGGCACCGATAAGCGCGACCGTGCCGATGTAAACGAGCGCCAGGTCGAAGGAGCCCATCTCCTTGACGATGATGCCGATGGCCAGCGGCGTGACAATGCTGGCGAGGTTGCCGCACAGATTGAAGATGCCGCCGCTGACACCCATGATCTGCTTTGGCGACACATCGCCGACGATGCACCAGCCGAGATTGCCGATGCCCTTGGCGAAGAAGGCGATGCTCATCACAGCGATCACGAACACGTCGGACTGGACGTAGTTCGCAAGCACGATTGTGCTGGAGAACATCAGGCCAAGGATGATCGGGAGCTTGCGCGAGACGGTCAGGCTGAACCCGCGCCGCAGCAACCAGTCCGACCAGAGGCCACCGGCCAGCCCACCGAGGAACCCGCAGATCGCCGGGATCGCGGCTACGAGGCCGACCTTGAGGATCGACATGCCGCGCGCTTCGAGTAGGTAGGTCGGAAACCACGTCAGAAAGAACCACGTAATCGTCGTCAGGCAGAACTGCCCGATGTAGATGCCGATCATCATGCGGTTGCCAATCAGCGCCTTCACCTCGGACCACCGGATCCGGTCGCGCTTGTCCCCCATGTTCGGCAGGCCACCGCCCGCCTCGATGTAGTCGAGTTCGGCTTGGTTTACGCCTTTGTGGTGACGCGGCTCCTGTACGTAGACGAGCCAGATGATGCCGAGGACGATGCCCACGCCGCCGGCCCAGAAGAAGATCGCCTGCCAGCTGTGGGCGTGCAGGATCCACGTCATGATCGGCGTGAACACGGCGAGCGCGAAATACTGCGCCGACTGGAAGATCGAGGTCGCGAAGGCCCGTTCCTTAGTCGGGAACCACATCACGGTCAGCCGGCTGTTGGCAGGAAAAGCCGGTGCCTCGGTGATGCCCATGAGGAAGCGCAGGGCGAAGAGCGCGACGAACGTGAAGGTAACGAGGTGCACGAGCCCCTGCATCATCGTGAGGGCCGACCATAGGATCAGGCCTGTCCCGTAGACCAGACGGGCGCCGTACTTGTCGAGCACCCAGCCGCCGGGGATCTGAAGGGCCGTGTACGCCCAGCCGAACGCTGAGAAGGCCAAACCCATCGTGATGGCGTCGAAGCCGAACTCAGTTCGCATGGCGGAGGCGGCCACGGACAAGGTTGCTCGATCGACATAATTAAACGTTGTCGCCAGAAAGATCAGCGCTAGAATGACATATCTGATCTTGGTACTGTGCAGACCCTGCCTCTCTTGAGACATGACCTTCCTCCGATGAGGCTGAGCCATTCTCGCAGGAAATAACTACCAGCGGTGGCCGTTTGCCGAACCCATTTCATGCGGCGGCAAGATAGTGCCGTCCAACTTAATTGCTGGATCGATCGATACCGAACTTGCATCGATGTCTCGTGAGGCAACCCGGCTGGCGCAGTACGAACGTCTGCCCTGGCCCTTTGATGCGCGAGTAGCAGACAAGCTGCCTTCCACCCCACTCGGACCCTGCGGTATGTGCCTACATACGTCGACAAAACGGTCAGATATCCGACACGTTGTTCGGGTTGCTATCGACCCTTCACAGACCCTCATAAGGTCCGCTTGGCCGTATCTTGATAGACAATGACCTGCGGCTGGGCCCGGTGGTCATGCGACCCTCCGCTTTCGGGTGCTCCGTCGCGCATCTGCCGACCGTCGATCCGCTGGCGCGCACTGAGTGGCGTCGTTAGGCTGGCACGATCATGGAGCTGAAATGGCTTGAGGACTTCGCTAGTCTCGCCCGCACCGGCAATTTTTCTCGGTCGGCCGAGGAGCGTCACGTCACGCAGTCCGCGTTCAGCCGCCGGATCCGGGCGCTGGAAACGTGGCTGGGCGTCGCCCTAATCGACCGCAGCACGTATCCGACCTCATTGACGGCGGCAGGACGGGAGTTCCGCGAAACGGCCGAGGAGGCGATGCGGATGCTGCATGGTAGCCGGGTCGCCCTGCAAGCCAGCGCTCGACCGAACCAGCAGACCGTGGCGGTCGCCGCGCTCCACACCCTAGCCCTGAGCTTCTTCCCGGGCTGGTTCCGGCGGATCGAGGCGCGAACCGGCCCCCTGAGCAGCCGCCTGCTCCCGGACGACTTCCACACCTGCATCCAGGCAGTGGTCGAGGGGGGCTACGACTTCCTCCTGACCTTCCACCATGCGAGCGTCCCGGTCCTGCTGGATCCTGAGCAGTTCCCCCACCGCGTGGTTGGGACGGACAGTCTCGTGGCCGTGCGCAGCGCACAGACCACAGAGGAGCCGTTGCCTCGCCTCGGCTACCCACAGAACTCCTTCCTCGGCCGCCTCTCGGTCGTCGCGCAGGCCCGGGTGGATGAGCCGCCTGCCGCATTCACCCACGTCAACGAAAACGCCATGGCAGAGGCGTTGAAGTTCATGGTCCTTGAAGGGCATGGGCTGGCATGGCTGCCGCTCAGCCTCGTCGCTCGCGAACTGGCGGCCGGAACACTGATCGTGTCAGGCGAGGCGATGCCGCTTGAAGTGCGCCTGTACCGCAATGCCGGGCATCGGCGCGCTGCTGTGACAGCCGTCTGGCAAGCCGCCGGGGCGCTGGCCCACGAAACTATGCGGAATCGGAATAGGTCGGACTGACATGGCATTGGCCCCCCAAGTGAGCGCCTTGCATCGTGCTCGAAAGACAGGAGGTCACGATGCTCGGCGTTCTTGGTGGGATGGGTCCGATGGCGACCGTCGATTTCATGGCGAAGGTCGTCCGGAACACCGCGGCTGCCTGCGACCAAGACCACATCCCGATGGTGGTCTGCTCAGCGGCGAACATCCCCGATCGCAATGCCGCGCTTCGTGGCGAGGGGGCTGACCCGCTACCGGCAATGCGCGATACCCTGCGACGGCTTGAGGCAGCGGGAGCAACCTATATCGCGATCCCCTGCAATACTGCACACCTATGGCACTGCGCCCTACAGTACGAGACGCCGATCCTCATTCTGCACATCGTGGATGCGGTCACCTTCGAGTTGACGTCGCGGCAGGGGGACCGTGTCGGTGTGCTAGGTACGACCAGCACCATCGAGGGCCGCCTTTACCAGGAGCGCCTGTCGCAGAAGGGGCTATCCTGCCGGGCTCCCGACGCGGCGGCCCAGGAAGAGGTGATGCGGGGGATCCGTCTGGTTAAGGCTGGGCAACTCGCCGAAGCGACGGAGATCCTGCGCGCGCAGGCTGAGGCGCTCGTCGCTGCTGGCTGTGGCGAGGTCGTGATGGCCTGCACCGAAATCCCGGTGGCACTCGCCGCGGTCAAAGGGGAATTGCGGACGAAGCTGGTGGACGCCACAGAAGCGCTCGCCCGTGCATGCGTTCGCGTTTGCAAGGCAGAAGCACCTGTCTCGACCTCGGCGCTCGCCGCTTGACCCCCCCCGGGCCCTTGCCTGTGTTTGCCTGATGCTCGGGGTGATTTTGTTCGACGGCAAAGGGATCTATGCCGGCGCGACTGCGTTCGCGGATGTTATCTGGTTCGTAGCCGATCTTTACAGTCGCGCGGGTTGCTTGGCGGCCTGGATCGAGGCTTAGCTTTCTGGGCCGACTTCTCGGTGAACAAAGATAGGCTTGATTGCGAGCAGACGCGTTCAAGGGGCACTCGCGGAGCTGAAAGATGGCATCGCGGACATCCCGACCGCACGGGCCGCTGCCGAGGCTGCAGCAAGGCCCTTTGAGCGGGATGGCTACAACGACGAAGGCGATCACTGGTGGGGACGGAACGAGGGCTCGGGTTGCTCGTCGCATCTATCACGTCGAATTGTCTATCCCCTGATGCCTACGCTGGAATGCTCAAA
>NZ_JAKSYR010000194.1:0-59748 GCF_022829705.1 Methylobacterium sp. E-025 | reverse complement strand
CCACGGTGTCGGAGATCCGGTCGCTCACCTTGTCGGGGTGGCCCTCGGAGACGGATTCGCTGGTGAACAGGAAGTCCGAACGCGGCATCGTGACAGCACCCCGGTTGACGGGTGCGCCTTCCTGATCGCGGCGCTTGACCCGGTTGTGAGGGCCGGAGTTCTGGCACCGGCTCCCGGCAGGGTCAAGGTGGAATGCCGAACGGATCCGTTATACCGTACGAAGCGGACGGCCAATCGGTCCGAAGGTGCTACCACAGGGACGTGGCGGCCTCAGCCGCTCAACTTGCGCTCGAGGGCCTGGACCGCGGCGGCGAGGTCGCGCCGCGTGTCGGCCGAGCAGTTCTCGGAGACGTGGCGGGCCACCATCTCGGCCACGCCCTGCCAGCCGGCGTCAAGCGGGCGCTGCGGCGTGTCGCCGAAACCCTCGACGGCGTGGTCCTCATCCCGGGGCATCCCGTTGAAGAAGTGGTCCAGCGGCACGCCGGTCATGCGCGAGAAGATGTCGAGATGGATCGCGCTGATGCGGTTGGTGCCCTTCTCGTACTTCTGCAGCTGCGCCGCGGACATGCCGAAGCTCTGGGCGACGCGGCGCTGGGTCAACGACGCCTTGCGTCGTTGTTCCGCGATGCGTTGCCCGACATAAACGTCCCGTTGATCCGTCTTCTGGCCTGCCATCACTCGTCTCGCGTGCGCGCCCCCAAGGACACGGAATCGTCGACCATCCGCGACCTCGCCCTGCGCAAGCTTAGCTGCCGGCGCACGGCTTGTCACCCTCATAACCCGTTGGCTCTCCAGCGGTATCCGCCTGCATGGATGCCGCCGCGATCGCACCGCCGGCCAAGCTCGGCCGTTCTCCGATCCGCTCTACGAGAATTCCGTTGCCGCGGCAACGGTTTCGCGGGGCCGGCGTCCCGCGGGCCTCAGGAACGTCCGCGTCCCTGCGCGGTCGCCGCCCGGCGCAACGCGTCGGCGAGGGCCCCCCCCGATTCCGGCGCCGGCGCGGCGGCGGATCGCGGCGCGGGCCCGCGCGTCGACGCCGCAAGCTCCTGGCGTGCCTGGTCCTGGCGTGCCTGGTCTTGGCGCCCCTGCTCGCGGCGCGCCGGCCGCTCGCCGTCTTCCGCGCGCATGCTCAGGGCGATGCGCTTGCGCGCCGGGTCGACCTCGACGACGCGGACCTGCACCACGTCGCCGGGCTTCACCACCTCGCGCGGGTCCTTCACGAAGCGGTCGGCGAGCACCGAGATGTGCACCAGCCCGTCCTGATGCACCCCGACGTCGACGAAGGCGCCGAACGCGGCCACGTTGGTGACGACGCCCTCGAGCCGCATGCCGGGCTTCAGGTCCGCGATCGTCTCGACGCCGTCCTGGAAGGTCGCGGTGCGGAAGGCCGGGCGCGGGTCGCGGCCGGGCTTCTCGAGCTCGGCGATGATGTCGCCGATCGTCGGCAGGCCGAAGGTGGCGTCGACGAATGCCCGCGGGTTCAGCGCCCTGAGCACGCCCCCATTGCCGATCAGGGCGCCGATCGGCTGGCCGGTGGCGGCCAGGATCTTCTTCACCACCGGATAGGCCTCCGGGTGCACGCCCGAGGCGTCGAGCGGATCGCTGCCGCCGCGAATCCGCAGGAAGCCGGCGGCGAGCTCGTAGGCCTTCGGCCCGAGGCCGGCGACCTTCCTCAGCGCGGCGCGCGAGCGGAACGGGCCGTTGGCGTCGCGGTGCACGACGATGTTGGCCGCCACCCGCTCGCTCAGCCCCGACACGCGGGCGAGCAGCGGCGCGGAGGCCACGTTGACGTCGACGCCGACGCCGTTGACGCAATCCTCCACCACCGCGTCGAGCGAGCGCGACAGCTTCCCCTCGGCAAGGTCGTGCTGGTACTGCCCGACGCCGATCGCCCGCGGCTCGATCTTCACGAGCTCGGCCAGCGGGTCCTGCAGCCGCCGCGCGATCGAGACCGCGCCGCGCAGGGTCACGTCGAGGCCCGGCAGCTCGGCCGAGGCGTAGGCCGAGGCCGAGTAGACCGAGGCGCCGGCCTCCGAGACCATCACCTTGGCCAGCGTCAGCTCCGGGTGCTTGCCCAGCAGCTCGGCGGCCAGCCTGTCGGTCTCGCGCGAGGCGGTGCCGTTGCCGATGGCGATCAGCTCGACCCGATGCGCGCGGCACAGCTTGGCCAGCGTCGCCAGGGCGCCGTTCCAGTCGCGCCGCGGCTCGTGCGGGAAGATCGCGTCGGTGGCCACGACCTTGCCGGTGGCGTCGACCACCGCGACCTTCACGCCGCTGCGGAAGCCCGGATCGAGCCCGAGCGTCGGCCGCGCGCCGGCGGGCGCGGCCAGCAGCAGGTCGCGCAGGTTGCCGGCGAAGACCGAGATCGCGCCGGCTTCCGCCACCGCCCAGAGCCGGGCCCGCAGGTCCGTGTCGATCGCCGGCTTCAGCTTGGTCCGCCAGGTCTTGCGCACCGTCTCGGCGAGGAACCGGTCGCCCAGCCGTCCGCGCTCGGCGATCCCGAAGGCCTCGGCGATGCCGAAGGTCTGGGCGATCCGCGCCTCCTGCCAGGCCGGCCGGCCGGGCGGCGGCGTCTCGGCGTCGGTGAGGTCTAGGTCGAGCACCTCCTCCTTCTCGCCGCGGAACAGCGCCAGGATCCGGTGCGAGGGCAGGCGGGCGAGCGGCTCCTCGAACGAAAAGTAGTCGGCAAACTTCTGCCCGCCCTCGGCCTTGCCCTTGCGCACCGAGGCGCGCATCCGCCCGCGCCGCCAGGTCTCCTCGCGCAGGCCGCCGACCAGCTCGGCATCCTCGCCGAAGCGCTCGATCAGGATCGCGCGGGCGCCCTCCAGGGTCGCCTCGACGTCGGGGAAGCCGTCCTTGCCCGAGAAGCTCTTCGCCGCTTGCTCGGGGGCCTGGTCCGGCCGCGCCAGCAGCACCTCGGCGAGCGGCCCGAGCCCGGCCTCGCGGGCGATCTGCGCCTTGGTGCGGCGCTTGACCTTGAACGGCGCGTAGAGGTCCTCGAGCCGCGCCTTGGTCTCGGCCGCCGCGATCTTCCGGGCGAGGTCCGCATCGAGCTTGCCGAGGGCCCGGATCGCGTCCTCCACGGCGGCGCGGCGCTCCTCGAGGTCGCGCAGGTAGCCGAGGCGCTCCTCCAGGGTGCGCAGCTGCGCGTCGTCCAGCGCCCCGGTCGCCTCCTTGCGGTAGCGGGCGACGAACGGCACCGTCGCGCCGCCGTCGAGGAGGTCGACCGCCGCCCTCACCTGCGCCTTGGCGACGCCGAGCTCGGTGGCGATGCGCTGCGTGATGCCGATCATCCGGTCGCGTCCTGCAGATGGCGTGGGGCGCGGTGTCTAACCCGGATGGGGGAGGGGGGCCAGAGCGGGCGGGGCCGGCGCGCGGGCCGGCTCCGCCTGCGGCGCCGCCTCCCCCGCGATCCCCGGAGGATCGTCCGCAGCGATCGTCCTCGGGCTGCCGATCGTGGCGATCGGGCCGTCGTGGGCGATCGCGCTCTCGGGCATGCCGTGGCGGGGCGGCGGCTCGGGCGTGAGCACCCTGGTGAGCCCGCCGGTGCGATGGATCGCGGCGAGCCCGCGGGCGCCGCCGTCGAGGGAGCCGGACAGCACCACGCCGATCATCCGCCCGCGGCCGTGCCGGGCCACGGAATGGAAGAGCAGGTCGACCGTGCGGTTGCCGTGCAGCCGCATCGGGTCGGCGACGATCTCGCCGAAGCTGCGGTCGGCCAGGATCGGGTGCCGGGCCGGCTCGCCGATGTCGATGCGGCCCGGCTCGAAGCCTTCGCCCGCGTCCGCGATCAGGACCGGGTGCGGGCAGGCCTGCGCCAGGATCGCGCGGAGGTGGCTCGGCCGGTCCCAGGGGCGGAGCAGCACGAGGAGGACGGCCCGGAGCGGCGCCGGGAGGGAGACGAGGAGCGCCCGGATGTCGCGAAGGCCCTCGGCCCCGGAGGCGCCGACGCCGACGAACCGGGACCGGTCACCGGCGGGCATGGGCGCACGGCAGCATCGGGCCGGGCCGGGGCGCCACGCCGGACGGCGAGGATTTTTTGGCCCCATGGTCCGGGGCGTGGGGTGCCGGCGCGCCGCGTCAGTTCAGCCGCCAGATCGCCGCGTTGAGCAGGGACGCGAAGGCGACCCAGGCGGCGTAGGGCACCAGAAGCCACGCCGCGATCCGGTCGATCCGCCAGCTCAGGCGGATCGTCCACAGGATCATCACGAGGAGGGCCACCACCACCACCAGGCCGGCACCCAGCGCGTGGCGGGCGAAGAACACCGGCGTCCAGGCGGCGTTGAGCGCGAGCTGCACGCCGAAGGCGGCGATCGCCAGCCACCAGCCCCGGCGCGACGGGCCGGTGGCCGGGCGGGCGCCGAGCAGGCGCCAAGCTGAGACGACCATCAGCACGTCGAGGATTGTCCAGGCGATCGGGAAGGCCGCGTTCGGCGGGTTGAAGGCGGGCTTGGCGAGGCCGGCGTACCACCCGTCGATCTCGGGGGCCGTCGACAGCCCGCCGATGAGCGAGGTCGCCCCCACCGGCAGGATCGCGGCGGGCAGGCGCAGCCACCAGGGAAGGGCCGGGCGGATCGGAACCCGCGTCGGCGAGGCTTGCGTGGACGAGGCTTGCGTGGACGCGGCGCGGCTGGCGGTCTGCATGGACGAAACCCGACGGGGCCTCGGAGGCGGCCCCGGCCCGGATCGTGGCAGCCGCGGCGTTCGGAGGCTATAGGAAACCCGCGCGTCTTCCTCCCCTCGTGCGGGGAAGGGACGATGAAGGGAAGGGACGCGGCGCGAGCCGCATCCGGACCGTCGAACGATCTCCCGCCACGCAACATCGGACGCGGCCATGACCTCACGCAACCCGACGGACGACGCCGACCCTCGCGCCGCCGGATGGTCGAAGCGGACGCTCGCCGCCCAGGCGATGGGGCATGTCGAGCCGGTGACCCGCGCGGTGGTGGCGCCGCTGCACGTCTCGACCACCTTCATCCGCGACCCCGACAACGGCTATTCCTCCGGCTTCTCCTACGCGCGGCCCGACAACGCGACGGTGCGCGAGGCGGAAACCGTGCTGGCGATGCTGGAGGAGGCGCCGGCCGCGATGCTGTTCGGCTCCGGCATGGCGGCGGCGACGGCGGTGTTCGGCGCGCTGGAGCCCGGCGACCACGTGGTCGCGCCGGCGGTGATGTACTGGGCCCTCAAGCGCTGGCTGCGCGAGGAGGCGCCGCGGCGCCGGCTCGACCTCGATTTCGTGGCGATGGACGACCTCGACGCCCTGCGCGCCGCGATGCGGCCGGGCCGGACCAAGCTCGTCTGGATCGAGACTCCCGGCAACCCGCTCTGGACGGTCACCGACATCGCCGCCGCGGCCGAGATCGCCCATGCGGCCGGGGCGCGGCTGGCGGTCGACTCCACCGTCGCCTCGCCGTTCCACACCCGGCCGCTGCGGCTCGGCGCCGACCTTGTCATGCATTCCGGCACCAAGATCCTGAACGGCCATTCCGACGTGATCGCCGGCGTGCTCGCCACCGCCGCCCGCGACGCCGCCTGGACCCGGATCGGCGCGATCCGCGCGAGCGGCGGCGCGATCCTCGGGCCGTTCGAGGCCTACCTCTTGATGCGGAGCCTGCGCACCTTCCCCCTGCGCGCCGCCGCGCAATCGGCCGGCGCCCTCGACCTCGCGGGCCGCCTCGCCCGGCACGCCCACGTCGCCCGGGTGCTCTATCCGGGGCTCCCCGAGGATCCGGGCCA
The DNA here is from genome assembly GCF_022829705.1 of Methylobacterium sp. E-025. NCBI lineage: Bacteria > Pseudomonadati > Pseudomonadota > Alphaproteobacteria > Hyphomicrobiales > Methylobacteriaceae > Methylobacterium > Methylobacterium sp. E-025. The sequence continues at coordinate 54,009 of NZ_JAKSYR010000194.1, read as the reverse complement.
CGCGGTCGCCGCGCGGCAGATGGACCAGGGGTTCGGGGCGATGCTGTCGATCCGGGTGGCCGGGGGCGAGGCCGCGGCGATCGCCACCGCCGCGCGCGTGCGCCTGTGGAAGCGCGCGACCTCGCTCGGCGGCGTCGAGAGCCTGATCGAGCACCGCGCCTCGGTCGAGGGACCGGGCACGCCGTGCCCGCCCGACCTGCTGCGCCTCTCGACCGGGCTCGAGGACCCCGACGACCTGTTCGCCGACCTCGACGCGGCGCTCCGGGCCGCCCACGCGGGCCCCTGAGCGCGGCGGGCTCGGATTCCTGTCCCGCGGGCGGGACCCTCCGGCGTGCCGCGCGTTGTGCCTCACAGCTTCCGAGCATCCCACGCCGAGAGACGACGAGCGGACCATGACGACACGCATCCTTGCCGGCGCCGCGCTCACCGGGGCCCTGGCGCTCGCCCTCCTCGCCGCACCGGCGGCCTCCACCGCCGCGCGGGCCGACACGGTCCCGAACCTCGACATCAAGAAGACCTGCCAGTCGGCGAGCCGGGCCAACGTCAGCGTCAGCGACAACGCCAACATCGAGGGCTGCCTGCGCTCCGAGCGGGACGCGAAGAAGGAGGCCGAGCGCCGCTGGGGCGACTACACGCCCTCGGCCAAGCGCCAGTGCGAGGACCAGTACAAGGCCGGCGGCTACCCGTCCTACGTCGAGATGGTGACCTGCCTCGAGCTCGCCAGCGGCACGGTGCCGACCCAGCCGAATTCCGGCGGCACCGCCACCGGCGGTCCCGGCGCGCCGGGCGGCAAGGCGGCCCCGCAGGAAGCGGGAAGCCAGAACCTCACGCGCGAGCCGGCCGCGAGCCAGCGCACCAACCCGATCGAGGTGCTCGAGAAGAAGTAGCGCCCGCGATGTCGGAAAGACCGCTTCTCGCCGGCCGCCGCGCCGTGGTGTTCGACGCCTACGGCACCCTGTTCGACGTGCATTCGGCGGTGCAGCGCCATGCCGACGCGGTCGGGCCGGCGGCGGCGCGGCTGTCGGAGCTGTGGCGGGTGAAGCAGCTCGAATACAGCTGGACCCTGTCGCTGATCGGCCGCACCGCCCCGTTCTGGCAGCTCACCGAGCGGGCCCTGGACTTCGCCCTGGCGAGCCACCCGGACGTCGACGCGGGCCTGCGCGACCGGCTGCTCGACGCCTATCGCGACCTCGACGCCTACGGGGAGGTGCCGGGCGTGCTGGAGCGTCTGCGCGCGCGCGGCCTGTCCACCGCCATCCTCTCCAACGGCGACGACGCCATGCTCGGCCGCTCGGTCGCCTCGGCCGGCCTCGCGTCCCGCCTCGACGCGGTGCTCTCGGCCGACGCGGCCGGCGTCTTCAAGACCCATCCGCGCGCCTACGCCGTGGCGCTCGACACCCTCGGCGTGCCCGCCGAGGCGGTGCTGTTCTGCTCCTCGAACCGCTGGGACATCGCCGGCGCCACCGCCTTCGGCTTCGCCTGCGCCTGGATCAACCGCACGGGGAAGCCGGACGAGTACGCCGACCTCGCGCCGGTGGCGGTGCTGTCGGATCTCGCGGGCTTGTTCTGAGGCGGGGCGTCGGCTCCCCCATCTCACCTGGATCGCATGGGGTGCGGGTTCCCCTCTCCCCGCACGCGGGGAGAGGCCCGGCCGCACCTCGTCGTGCAGCCGGGAAGCGCAGGCGAAGCCGAAGCGGCGGTGAGGGGAAGGCACCGGACGAGGCTCCGCCGTCGAAGCCCCCTCACCGTCGGCTGCCGCCTCGCCGCGCCGACGACAGGGTCGTCGCGGCCCTCTCCCCGCGTGCGGGGCGAGGGGATGCGCGCGGGGCGCACCGCCATGGTCCTGTAAGGCTCCCGCGCGTCGACCGACCCCTCACTTCACCACGATCCAGTCCTCCACCACCAGGGCGTCGAGGCCGGTGGTGGTGAACATCAGGATCGCGTCCTCCGCCGTGTGGAGGATCGGCTTGCCCATCACGTTGAAGCTGGTGTTGAGCAGGATCGGCACGCCGGTGATCTCGGCGAAGGCGGCGATCAGCGCGGCGTAGGCCGGGTTGCGCGCCGGCGTCACGCTCTGGAGCCGGCCGGTGCCGTCGGCGTGCACCACCGCCGGGACCTGGTCGCGCTTGGATTCGCGCCAGACCAGGGTGCGCTCCATGTACGGGCTGTCGGCGTAGGCCTCGAACCAGTCGGGGCCGGCCTCGGCTAGGATCGAGGGGGCGAAGGGCCGGAAGGCCTCGCGGTACTTCACCTTGGCGTTGAGCGCGTCCTTCGCGCCCGCCGGCCGCGGGTCGGCGAGGATCGAGCGGTTGCCGAGCGAGCGCGGGCCGAACTCGGCCCGGCCCTGGACCCAGCCGACGAGGCCGCCGGCCGCGAGGATCCGCGCCGCCTCCCGGGTCGCCGCCGCATGGCCGACCTTGCGCGCGCGCGGCTCCCACTCGGCCAGCCGCTCCATCGGCGCGGTCGAGACGCGCGAGCCGAGATAGGGGGTGAGCGGGCGCGCCTCCGGCGCCGGCCCGGTCCAGCCCGGGTTGTCGGCGGCGTAGGCGAGCCAGGCCGCGCCGACGGCGTTGCCGTCGTCGCCCGGCGCGGACGGCACGTGCAGGCGGGAAAAGCTCGAGCGCTCGAGCACCCGCCCGTTGTAGGAGGAGTTGAGGCCGCAGCCACCGGCGATCACCAGGTTCTCGTGCGGGCTGAGCGCCCAGGCCTCGGCGACGAGGATGTCCATCAACTCCGAAAACACCTCCTGGCCGCTCCTGGCGAGATCGGCCCAGCCGGCCTCGCCGAGATCGGCCGGGCGGCGGCTCAGGATCGTCGCGACCACGTCGCGCACGGTGGCGTCGTCGGTGAACTTCAGGCGGCCGCCCTCCGCCGTGTACAGGCGGCGCAGCTGCGCGACGAGCGCGGGATCGGAGCGGCCGTAGGGCGCGAGCCCCATGATCTTCCATTCCTCGCCCTTGAGCTGGTCGAAGCCGGCGAGGTCCGTGACGAGCCCGTAGAGGAAGCCGACCGAGCCGCGGCCGCGGTGGCGCCGCACCTCGGCGATGCGGCCCGCCTCCATCCGGTAGAGCGCGGCCGCGCCGGTCTCGCCCATGCCGTCGACGATCACCGCGGTCGCGTCCGAGAACGGGCTGCCCCACAGGGCGTAGGCGGCGTGGGTGAGGTGGTGGGGGAAGCGGTCCTGCCGCACGATCCGCGCGCGCGCCGCGCCGCCGCGGCCCCGCGTCTCCTGGTCGAGGGCCAGCAGCGTGCCGTAGCCGGCGCGCGCCTGGGCGATCGCCATCTCGGCCACGAAGATGCGCTCGGCGCGCTCGGGCACGAACGAGCGGTTGAGCACCGGCGCGTGCCGGCCCAGGGCCTCGAGGGTGAAGGCGCCGGTGCGCCCCTGCCCCTCGAGGAACTCGGTGAATTGCTGGCCCCAGGTCGAGGCGACGACGAGCTCGGAGCCTTCCGGCACGAGCTCGGCGAGCAGCCCGACCATGCGGGTGGCCGGGTCCGGCTCGCAGTTCGGGGCGCGCTTGTATTGCAGGAAGCGCTCGGCGCCCTCGGCGAACAGGACCGTGCCGTCGGGCCCGATCAGCGCGAGCGCCGGGTCGTGGAAGGTGGTGGCGAGGCCGAGATAATACCGCATCGCGGATCGGGTTAGCGCCGCGGCGCCGACCCGGCAACCTCCCGTCAGGCGCGCTGCGCCCGCTCCAGCCGGCGGGCGAGGCGGGTCGCGCCGTAGACCTCGCCGAGGCGCCGGCGGGCGGCGTGGACGGGGGGCGCCTCGCGCTCGGCATGGGCGGCGGCGATCACCCGCAGCGTCGCGGCGACGGAGCGCTCCAGGCGCTGCTCGTCGTGGGCCTTCACGGCGCGGGCCGGCACGGATTCGGTCATCGGGATGCCCCCTCGTGGTCCCGCCCTCGTCCGGACGGCGACCGTCGGCGACAGCATCCGGGGCGGGCTGGGCCGCAAGATGGCAGCTTGGCCGTAACCTGGCCGCTTGGCCCCGAGTCGGCCGCTCGATCATAAGGTGACGGCTTGGCCGCGGGAGCCGCCGCCGGCCTCAGGGCGCGGCGGAGGCCTCCTGCGCCCGCACGACCTCGCGGGCGGTGTCGAGCACGATCCGGCGGTCCGCGTCGCTGCGGATCGCGTCCCATAGCGTCAGCAGCTCCCGGGTTTCCTGGGCCGGGCAGCCGCCTTCCCGGGTGCTCACCAGCTCCTCGACGGTGCAGCCCAGGGCCGTGGCGATGCGCTTCAGCGTCTGAGCGGTCCGCTCCGACGGCAGGAGTTCTGTCATGCGTCGATCTCGATGGGGCATCGGCATCACGCGGCCCGGCGTGCGTGGGACGGCGCGGAAGGCCGGCATGCGGCAGGCCGGGTCGGGCGCCGGCCCGCGCGCGGGCGACCCGGCCGGTGCGCGGGTTGCATCGTGCGCCGGCCGCGGGGGGCCATGGCGGCGCCTGCGGTCGGACCGGGCGTCGTCACGGCCGCATCGCGATCCGCCGGCGGACGAGCCGGGATCGTCTTGCGGGTGCAGGCATCGTTGTTCGCAAGATCCAGCATGCGGGTTCCCGTGCGACGCGCTCGAGGTGCGTAGGATAATAGATCTATGAATTACAGTCTATTTTGAATAAATACCTTACAAAGACCGTTCGCTATATATTCGGCAGCTCCGATCCGGCGACGATGCAGGATTTGGACCTGCCCTCGAGACCGCCGATCGATGAGAGACCGGATATCGAATCCAAAATGGGATCGAAGTTGCACTCACATACGTTGGTATCCGATTTTAAACTATAAGTGTCAAATTCGCGCGATATTTATACTGTCTTGCGCTATATTGATAGCCAGCCCTGATAGGGCCCCGGCGCTCGGCCGGCAGGCCTCCGCATCCGGGCCCGCGGCCCCGAAGCGCCGCGGGCCCCTCACCGCCCGGGGCGCATTCAGCGCGGCCGGCCGGCGTCGCGCCGCGTCTCGGACGGCGCGCAGCCGTACAGCCGCCGGTAGCGCTGCCCGAAATCGCTCATGTGGACGAACCCCCACCGCGCCGCGACCTCGGCGATCGAGAGCGTCGCGCCGCCGCGCGCGGTCAGGTCGTGGTGGACCTTCCGCAGGCGGCGATCGATGATGAACTGCACCGGCGTCTGCCCGATCGCCTGCCGGAACCTGTCCTGCAGCGAGCGGACGCTGATCCCGGCCGTGGCCGCGATGTCGGCCAGCGTCAGCGGGTCGGACAGGTGCGCCTCGATGTAGTCGAGGGCGGCGCGGATGCACCGGAGCGGCACGTCCTGGCTCTCCTGCGGCGCCGGCATGTCCCGCTTCGGCCAGACCGAGAGCAGCTGGTAGCTCAGGATCTCCTGGATCAACGGGACGATCAGGTTCCCGCGCCGGCTCGGTCCGTGGCTGTGCGCATGGATCTGCCGCAGGGTGCAGAACAGCATCTGCACGCCGGGGGTCGTCATCGCGGCGATCGGCGCGAGCGGCGCGAAGCCGCGGTCGCCGCCGCCCGTCAGCGCCGCGTCGGCGGCCGTCAGGGCCGCGACCGGGATCGTCCCGCCGATGGCGCCGAACCCGCTCGAGGCCTGGACCTCGCGCAGGTCCTCGAAGCCGACCAGCGTGGCGTGGGAGGGCAGGCCGATGGCCTCGCCGGCCCGGTAGCGGTAGGCGATGCTGCCGCTCGTGACGAAGCGGATGGTGACGAGGTCGGCGTCGAATTTCGGCTTGGTGACGAATCCGCTCGCCGAGGTGGTCTCCCACAGGCTGAAGGTCTCGCTCTGGCTGCCGGCGATGCGGATGTCGGGCGCCGCCGAGCGCAGGATGTCGAAGTTGACGGCGATGCCGCCGCGATCGTTGAACAGCTGGAGCTGCCGCAGCGAGCCGATGCGCGCGACGATGCGGTCCTGGGAGCGCCAGGCCGCCGGATCGCGCTGGGCGAGACCGCTCATCCGAGGGGCCTGACCGATCGGGGCGGCGTGGAAGCGGGGCGGCGCATCGTCGGGCAACTCGAAGTGGGGATCGGCTGTGCCGCCGGGGCGATCGACCGCCCCGAAACCGCGCACCGCCGTGCGCGGGCCGTGCCGCGGCCGGCGGGCTACCAGACGAGCCGCTCGATCACCGCGTCGGGCTGCACCGGCTGGCGCGCGAGCCAGGCGGCGACGTCGCCGAGGGTGTGGTGGGCGGCCGAGACGCCGAGCTCCTCGGCGTGGATGCCGCGGGCGACGAGCAGGCTGGCGATGCCGAACCCGCGCGCGCCGGCGATGTCGGTGCGGATCGCGTCGCCCACCGCCAGGACGCGGGCGGGATCGGGCGCGGCGCCCGCGTCGAGGCCGGCGGCGAGCGCGAGCGCGGCCTCGTAGACCGGCCGGTGCGGCTTGCCGGCATAGGTCACCGCGCCGCCGATCGCGGCATAGGCCTCGGCCAGCAGGCCGGCGCAGGGGATGAGCAGGCCGTCGCGCTCGACCACGAGGTCGGGGTTGGCGCAGATCATCGGCACGTCGCGGGCCCTCAGCGCGGCCAGCGTCGCCCGGTAATCCTCGGCCGTCTCCGTGGCGTCGTCGAACAGGCCGGTGTTGACCACGAGATCGCAGGCGTCGGCCGGCACCAGCGTGAGGTCGAGCCCCTCGAAGATCGGGCCGTCGCGCTCCGGGCCGAGATGGTGGATCCGCGCGCCCGGCCGCCGGGCGATCAGCTCGCGGGTGAGGTCGCCCGAGGTCAGGATCGCATCGTAGGCGGCGCGCGGCACGCCGTAGCCGTCGAGGATGCGCTGCACGCCGGCCCAGGGGCGGGGCGCGTTCGAGACCAGCACCACCCGGCGCGGGCGCGGGCCGGGCCGCTCGCGGAAGGCGATCAGCGCTGCGCCGGCGGCGGTGTGGGCGCGGGTGCCGTCGTGCAGCACGCCCCAGACGTCGCACAGGATCAGGTCGTAGGCATCCGCGATGCCGGACAGGCCGGGCAGCGTCGGGATCGGATCGGGCATCGGCGGTCTCGGGCAGATCTGTCGGGGAAGGCGCCGGCCGGGTTAGGCGCGCCGGCCGGGGTTGGCAATCGCGCGGGGCTTTGCGGGATCGGGCGACCCGGCGTAGCCTCGCGGCATGAACGTGACGGTCCCGATTCCCGACGACCTCGCCCGCCGCCTCGCCGCGGATGGCGGCGACCTCGCGCGCCGCGCGCTGGAGGCCTTCGCGGTCGAGGAGTTTCGCGCCGGGCGGCTGACGCCCCCCGAGTTGCGCACGCTGCTCGGGTTCGGCACCCGTGCGGCGCTCGACGCCTTCCTCAAGGCCCGCAACGTCTTCGTCGACTACGACCTCACCGACCTGGACGACGACCGCCGCGATCTCGACCGCCTCGGCCTGTGATCCGTTGCGTGCCGTCGCCGATGCCGGGCCGATCCATCATCTCGTGCTGATCGACCGGATCGCGGTGCTGCCGACGCTGCTGGCCGGGGTCGCGATCCCCGATACGGTATGCCGGGAGTTGCGCCATCCCGAAGCTCCCGCGGCCGTGCGACGCTGGATGTCGGCGCCGCCGGCCTGGCTCGCGGTCGAGCCCGATCCGGTCGGGTCGGACCCGTCGCTCGGGCCACTGGATGCCGGGGAACGGGAAGCCATCCGGCTGGCGACGGCGCTCGGGGCGGACCTGATCCTCATGGATGGCCGTGCCGGCGTCGCCGCCGCCCGGGCCAGGGGGGGCGCCGTCACGGGCACGCTCGGCATCGTCGACCTCGCCGTGCGGCGCGGCCTCCTCGATGTGCACGACGCCGTCTCACGGCTCCGGGCGACCAATTTCCGCTGCCGCCCGGCGCTGTTCGAGGCCCTGCTCGCCCGGCATCCTCGCCCCTGGCACGGCTTCCCCCCGATCTGCCATCCCGAAGGGACCCTCCGGATCGGGTACGACCCCTCTAGCTCGCCCGGCGCAGGAAGGCCCGGAACGGGCGGCGCTCCGGCGTCGGCTCGGGCGGGTCGTCCGGGGTCGGGGGGGCGGAGGGGACCGGCGGGGCCTGCGCGGCGAGCACGTCGGCCCGCACCGGGCGCGGCGGGGCGAAGACCGCCCCTTGCGCGAACGGCACGTCGAGGTCGATCAGATCGGGCACGTCGGATTCGGCCGCGACGTCGGTCGCGACCAGGCGGATGCCGGCCCGCGCGAGCGCGGTGACGAGGTCCTCGATCGCGATGTCCGACAGGCTGCGCCGGGCCGGGCCGGGGCGCAGCAGCAGGCCGGCGGGGACCTTGACCTGGCCGACGCCGTAGCCCGCCAGCGCCGCGGCGTCGAAGCGCAGGTCCGCCGGCCGGTCGAGGGTGAAGCCGACCCGGCCCTTGAGCGCGGCGACGGCGCCGGCCTGCTCGGCGTCGAGGTTGCGCCAGCTCGCCTGCGGCAGGGCGACGACGAGGCGGCCGGCCAGGGCCGGCTCGGCCGCGACCAGCCGCGCGATCCCGCGCAGGAACCCGGGCTCGTAGAGCGAGAGCGGCGACAGGCCGTAGGCCACCGCCGCCTCGCTGCCGCGGCCGACGAGGTGGCGGGCGATGGTGGCGACCCGCTGCAGCATGCGCCGGTCGAGCTCGGTCGAGCGGCCGTGCCGCTCCAGCACCGGCAGGAACGCCTCCGGCGTCAGCACCGCGCCGGCGAGCCTCAGGCGGGCCAGGGCCTCGTAGGACGCGACCTTGCGCTGCGGCAGCGTCACCAGCGGCTGGAGGTGGACCTCGAGGCCGTCGCCGTCGAAGGCCGCGATCACCGCCTCGTCCTCGGTCGAGCCCCGGGCGGCCGCGTCCGCCCGGGGCAGGGCGCGCGGCGGGAAGAGGCGCGGCACCGGCATCGGCGCCGGCTCGGGCTCCGGCGCCGCGGGCGGCACGTAGACCGGCGGCTGAACCGAGGCGGGGGCCGGCGCGTAGGCTGGGGCCGATGCGAAGACTTGGGCCGGCGCGAAGGTTGGGGCCGGCGGCGGTTCCGGGGCGGGCGCCGGCTTCGAGGCGGCCAGGTCGGCGGCCTGCTGCTTCAGCCGCGCGACCTCGCCGTCCTGCGTGCCGACCACGGCCGCGAGGTCGCGCACGATGCCGCTGAGCAGGCCGATCTCGACGGTCAGCTCCTCGACGTCGCGCGGCAGCCCGGCCTGCGCCGGATCGGCCCGGCCGGCCGCCTCGGCCTTGAGCAGGCGCTTCGACAGGGTGTCGAGCTCGGCCGAGAGCTTGTCGCAGCGCGCCTTCAGCCCGCTCGCACGGGCATGGGCCGCGAGCGCGCCGAACGCGGCGAGCCCCCCGAGCGCGAGCGCGCCGACCGTGGGCATCAGGGCGGCGAGCGGCGCGAGCGCAACGAGGCCGAGCAGACCCATCGACCACAGGCCCGCATGCCGGCCGATCCTCCGGGCTGTGGGTCGGTTCGCCACGGGTGCCTTCTTGCCTGGATTCGGGGGGGAGCCCGGGCCTGCCTGATCGGGGCCGCGGAGCCCTTTTGTCGCCGAGGGCCCGCGGGGCCGCAAGCGCGCAGGTGAGCCGGCGCGGCGGTTTTCCGCGAGTGTGACATCCGGAAGTTTCTTCGCCCGCTTGCGGCTTCGCGCGCCCAATCCTCGCCCTGCTCCGCCCTTGCCGCGCCCGGCCCGGCGCCCGAGATCGGTGGCAGGCGATCGATCGACGGAGCGACGGCATGGACGCGCAGGGCGAACTTCTGATGCGGGTCGAGGGCATGACCTGCGGCGGGTGCGAGGCGTCGGTGCGCCGCATCGTCCAGCGGATCGATCCGGCGGCGGAGGTTGCGGTCGACCGGGCGCACGAGCGCGTCGCGATCCGGACCTCGGCCCAGAGCCTCGTGCTGGCCGAGGCGCTGACCAAGGCCGGCTACACCGCCACCGCGATGACCGGCTGAAGGCGCGCCAAATCGAATTTGTCGGCGCAGCGAATAATTTCGACGCGCTTTTCGACCGGAGCTGACGCAAAATGTCGGAATCGGCCGGGCGTTGCGCTTGGTCTTGCGCCCGTCGCACGGCACAACGCCGGCTTGAACGGACGTCGCGGACAAAACCGGACGCCACACGACGCCCTCGTGCCAAAGGTTGAGGAAACCATGCCCTCCGACATCGAGATCGCCCGCGCGGCGACGTTGCAGCCGATCGCGCAGGTCGCCGAGAAGCTCGGCATCCCCGACGACGCCCTGCACAATTACGGCAAGCACATCGCCAAGCTCGATCACGGCTTCATCGGCGGGCTCGAGGGCAAGCCCGAGGGCAAGCTGATCCTCGTCACCGCGATCTCGCCGACCCCGGCGGGCGAGGGCAAGACCACGACGACGGTCGGCCTCGGCGACGCGCTGAACCGCATCGGCCGGAAGACCATGATCTGCCTGCGCGAGCCCTCGCTCGGGCCCTGCTTCGGCATGAAGGGCGGCGCGGCCGGCGGCGGCAAGGCCCAGGTCGTGCCGATGGAGCAGATCAACCTGCACTTCACCGGCGACTTCCACGCCATCACCTCGGCGCACGCGCTCGCCGCGGCGCTGATCGACAACCACGTCTACTGGGCCAACGAGCTCAACATCGACGTGCGCCGCATCCACTGGCGCCGGGTCGTCGACATGAACGACCGGGCTTTGCGCGCGATCACCCAGTCGCTCGGCGGCGTCGCCAACGGGTTTCCGCGGGAAGACGGCTTCGACATCACCGTGGCCTCCGAGGTCATGGCGGTGTTCTGCCTCGCCAAGGACCTCGCCGACCTCGAGGAGCGCCTCGGCCGCATCGTCGTCGCCGAGACCCGCGACCGCAAGCTCGTGACCCTGAAGGACGTCAAGGCCACCGGCGCGATGACGGTGCTGCTGAAGGACGCGCTGCAGCCGAACCTGGTGCAGACGCTGGAGGGCAACCCGGCGCTGATCCACGGCGGCCCCTTCGCCAACATCGCCCACGGCTGCAACTCGGTGATCGCCACCCGCGCCGGCCTCAGGCTCGCCGACTACACCGTAACGGAAGCCGGCTTCGGCGCCGACCTCGGCGCGGAGAAGTTCCTGGACATCAAGTGCCGGCAGGCCGGCCTGTCGCCGTCCGCGGTGGTCATCGTCGCCACGGTGCGGGCGCTGAAGATGCACGGCGGGGTCAACAAGAAGGACCTCGGGGCCGAGAACGTCGACGCCCTCGAGAAGGGGTTCGCCAACCTGGCGCGCCACGTCGCCAACGTGCGTGGCTTCGGCCTGCCGGTGGTGGTGGCGGTCAACCACTTCCACGCCGACACCGATGCCGAGCACGCCAAGCTGCGCGACCTCTGTCGCGAACGCCTCGACGTCGAGGCGATCACCTGCAAGCACTGGGCGGAGGGCGGCGCCGGCGCCGAGGCCCTGGCCCATGCGGTGGTGGCGCTCTCCCAGGGCGCGCCGAAGCCGATCGCCTACACCTACGAGGCCGAGGCCAAGCTGTCGGACAAGGTCAAGGCGATCGCGACCAAGCTCTACGGCGCCGCCGACATCCAGATCGAGTCCAAGGCGGCGGGCAAGCTCGCCACCTTCGAGAAGGACGGCTACGGCCACCTGCCGGTCTGCATGGCCAAGACCCAATACTCGTTCTCGACCGACCCGACCCTGATCGGCGCCCCCGAGGGCCACGTGGTCGCGGTGCGCGACGTGCGCCTCTCGGCCGGGGCCGGCTTCGTCGTGGTGATCTGCGGAGAGATCATGACCATGCCGGGCCTGCCGCGGGTGCCGGCCGCCGACACGATCCGCCTCGACGCGAACGGCCAGATCGACGGGCTGTTCTAGGGGCGCACGCGACGCGCCTTTCCCTCCCCCGCACCCAAGTCGGGCCTGCCCGACTTGGGCACACGGGGTGCGGACCTCGGGCAAGCCCGAGATCCGTCGGGGGAGGGAAGAGGAGAAGAGCCGTCAGCCCCGCGCGGCCAGGACGGTCCGCATCGGGCGCAGGTCGTCGAGATCGTCGTGGTGCAGCAGCAGCACGTCGGTGGCGGCGGCGAGCTTGCGGGCGGCGGGGGTGAAGCCGGCATTCGTGACCACGGCGGCCATGTCGCCGGACCAGTAGCGGGCGGCGGCGGCCGCCTCCTGCACCGCGGCGTTGCCGACCGGGCGGCCGTAGCGCTTGCACTGCACGACGAGGCGGGTGCGGCCCTGCTCGGCGACGATGTCGGCGCCCTGGTCGCCGCTCGCCGGGGTCGGGTGCGTGCGCCAGCCGGCGCGCTCGAGCCGCGCGGCGCAGAACCGCTCGTAGGGCACGCCCTCCTCGGGCGCCGCGTCGTCCTCGGGCAGGTCCACCGCCTCGGCCACCGCCTCGACGATGGACAGGATCGTGTCCGCCCGCGCCGCGCACAGGTCCGCGAAGCCGCGCGCGGTCAGGTCCGGCACCACGGTGCGCGCGACGAAGTAGTCGCGCTCGCGCAGCCAGCCGTCGACGATGCGGTTGCCGTAGGCGTCGACGAAGCTTTCCTGCCGGCGGCGCAGGGCGAGCGTCCGGGCGTGGCGGCGGGCGAGCTTGCGCACCCGGGCGCGGAAGCGCCGGGGCCGCCCGAGATGGCGCAGCAGGACGAGGCCGAGCGCCGCGCCCGAGAGCAGGAGGCCGCCGCGCCCGTACCGGAGCGACAGGCCGCCGCCGACCACCGCGATCCAGAACAGGCGGGCGACGAGGCTGGGCTGGCCGGGCATGAACGACGCCTCACGCGGCCGGCCCCACCGGCCGGCTCCTCGCCGACAGCCATCGCACCCGGCGATGCCCGATCCCTGAATCGGCCCGGCGAGCGCCGCGGAAAGCTGTGGATTTCCCGGGGGCGGGCGCCCGCGAGCGGATCGCGTCGCTTTGTCCGGCTCCCCCTCGCGGGGGAGAGGGCCGGGGCGAGGGGCATGACCCACCCGGACGGGTCGTGCCCCGCAACCCGCCCGTCTCCCACGGGGGACGGGACGCGGGTTCTGCCGGGCCCGACCGGGAGAACCCGGCGATCAGCCCTCGGCGGCGCTGCGGCCTCGGCTGCGGCGCGGGGCCGAAGCGGCGGCCGCCTCGGGCGCGGCCTTGCCGCGGGTCTTGCGACGCTGCTGGCCGAGGCCCATCGTCTTGGCGAGCTCGGAGCGGGCGGCGGCGTAGTTCGGCGCGACCATCGGGTAGTCGGCCGCCAAGTTCCACTTGGTGCGATACGCGTCGGGGGTCATGTCGTAGCGCGTGCGCAGGTGGCGCTTCAGCGACTTGAACTTCTTCCCGTCCTCCAGGCAGATGATGAAGTCCGGCGTGACCGAGCGCTTGATCGAGACCGCGGGCGTCGGCGGCTCGACCTTCTCGGCGGCGGCGCCGTTCCCCAGCTGGGCCAGCGTCGTGTGCACCGAGACGATGAGCCCGTTCAATTCCGGGACCGGAACGGAATTCTTGCTCACGAAGGCCGACACGATCTCTGCCGCCAGAGCGATGTAATCCGGTTCCATGCCGTTGTCGTTCATCATCGATCGTTCCCCGGTCCGACTTCCCTCGACACGTCCGACGTCAACGCAGCCCAAGGGTTGGGAAATTTTCAGCTGACGCCAGCTTGTTCAGGCAAGGCGGCTATGATGTCTAACATCTCAACGCAATGCGCAAGGTCTGTTTCCGTTCGATTAAACTTGATGGAAAGGCTTCCAACACAAAAAAACGAGTGTAGCGCCGCACCCGGAGTCCAGTCCGACCCCCTGCGGCGCTGGTGTCCAATGGCGGAGCCGGTCGTCGAGACGGCCGGAGCCTTCGCGGATTTGGTATTAGTCGCCTGCTTTTCCGTCCCGGCGCGCCAATACCCTCGTTCGATTCCCGCCTCGGGCTTGAAAACTTCGTTGTGTCCGCAACGAGATCGCGAGCGATCCTGCGCGGGCCGCGGCGGAGCGGCCAGGGCCTGCCGGTGCTCCCGAGCCGCCGGTCCGCGCGGCCGCACCCGCGCGACCGGTCGTGCCGCCGCGCGCGCCGACATGAGGACTTGCCCTGGCGCGGGTTGCTCTGTTGAAGAGGCGGGCGCACCGGACGATCGGCCCGCCCCCGTCGATTCGCGACCGGGCGGGCAGACGAGAAGGATCGCATGATGCCGATGGACCGGCCGTGACCGCCTTCCGCCGGGCGGCCGGCCCCCCGCTCGGAGGCCCCGCGTGAGCACCTACCGCTTCGAGGCCCTGCTCACCCCGCGCTCGGTCGCCGTGGTCGGCGCCGGCGCCCGCGCCGGCTCGCTCGGGCGCGCGGTGTTCGACAAGATCCGCGCGGGCGGCTTTCCCGGGTCGGTCCACCCGGTCCACCCGCAGGATGCCGAGGCCGACGGCGTGCCCTGCGTGGCGCGGATCGCCGACCTGCCGGCGGTGCCCGACCTCGCCGTGGTGGCGAGCCCGCCCGAGAGCATCCCCGGGATCGTCGCGGAGGCCGGGCGGGCGGGCGTGCGCGCCGCGATCCTGCTCACCGCCGGCCTCGGCACCGAGCCGGACGATCCCGGCCCGCGCGCGGCGCGGATCGCGCGGGAGCACGGCCTGCGCCTGCTCGGGCCCGACAGCGCCGGCCTCGCGGTGCCGGGCCACCGGCTCGACGCCAGCCTGCTCGCCCGCGCGCCGCGGGCGGGCGACCTCGCCCTGGTCTCGCAATCGGGCACGGTCGCCGGGGCGATCGTCGAGTGGGGCGCCCGGCACGGGGCCGGGTTCTCGGCGGTGATGGCGCTCGGCAGCGCCTGCGACGTCGACATCGCCGACTGCCTCGACCACTTCGCCAACTGCCTGCGCACCCGGGCGATCCTGCTGTGCCTCGACGGGGTGTCGGACGCCCGCCGCTTCATGTCCGCCGCCCGCGCCGCCGCGCGCACCAAGCCGGTGGTGATCCTGCGCGCCGGCCGCCATGCCCGCGACGGGCGGAACCCCGAGACCCATACCGGCGCCCTGGCCCGGCCCGACGCGGTCTACGCCGCCGCGTTCCGCCGGGCGGGCCTGCTCGCGGTCGAGGATCTCGACGCGATGTTCTCGGCCGCCGAGACCCTGTCGCACCAGCGCCCGTTCGCGGGCAAGCGCCTCGCGATCCTCACCAACGGCCGCGGCATCGGCCTGCTCGCCGCCGACCGGCTCGCCGACCGCGGCGGCGTCCCGGCGGACGGGCCGGTGGTCGATCTCGGCATCACCGCCGACGGGCCGGCCTACGCCGCCGCCCTCGCGCCGATGCTGGCCGACCATGCCGGCGACGCGGTGCTGACCGTCCACGTCCCCACCGCCCGCTCGGACGCGGCCGCGGTGGCGCAGGCCGTCGCCGACACGGTGACGCGCGCGCGGCGCGGGCAGGCGCGCAAGAAGCCGGTCTTCGCGGTGTCCCACGGCGAGGCGGCCGCGGCGATCCTGGCCGGCGCCGGCATCCCCCACTTCGCCACCGATTCCGAGGCGATCGAGGGCTTCCTGCACCTGGTGCGCTACCGCGAGGCGCAGGACGACCTGATGCGCACGCCGGATTCGCTGCCGCGCGACTTCTCGCCCGACACCGCGGCCGCCGAGGCGATCGTCGCCGCCGCCCTGCGGCAGGGGGCGGCGTGGCTCGATCCGGTCGCGGTCGCCGGCCTGCTCGCGGCCTACGGCATCGAGACCGTGCCGCTGACGCTCGCCCCCGACATCGACGCGGCGGCGGCGGCCGCCTGGACGATCATCGCCGCCGGCGGCACGGTGGCGCTGAAGGTCGTCTCGCCCGACGTGGTGCACAAGTCCGACATCGGCGGCGTCCACCTCGACCTCACCAGCGAGCAGGACGTCCGCGACGCCGCGCGGAAGATCCTGGTGCGCGCCCGGCGCGAGCGGCCCGATGCCCGGGTCACGGGGTTCGCCGTGCAGCCGATGGTGCGCAAGGGCCAGCGCCGCGAGCTGATCGCGGGGCTCGCCGAGGAT
The DNA here is from genome assembly GCF_022829705.1 of Methylobacterium sp. E-025. NCBI lineage: Bacteria > Pseudomonadati > Pseudomonadota > Alphaproteobacteria > Hyphomicrobiales > Methylobacteriaceae > Methylobacterium > Methylobacterium sp. E-025. The sequence continues at coordinate 38,205 of NZ_JAKSYR010000194.1, read as the reverse complement.
CCGGTCTTCGGGCCCGTGGTGGTGTTCGGCCGCGGCGGCACGGCGGTGGAGGTGATCGACGACCGGGCCCTCGGCCTGCCGCCCCTCGACCTCGCGCTCGCCGACGACCTCATCGGCCGCACCCGAGTCGCCCGGCGGCTCGCCGCCTATCGCGACGTGCCGGCGGTCGACCGCGGCGCGATCGCGCTGACGCTGGTGAAGCTCGCCCAGCTCGCCGCCGACCTGCCGGACGTGCGCGAGCTCGACATCAACCCGCTGCTCGCCGACGCCGACGGCGTCGTCGCCCTCGACGCCCGGGTGCGCCTGCGCGCCAGCCCGCGCCGGGCCGGCGGCCATCCGCGCTTCGCGATCCGGCCCTATCCCGCCGAATGGGTGCGGGCGCTGACGCTGAAGGGCCGGGCGATCGCCGTGCGCCCGGTGCGGCCCGAGGACGAGCCGCTGTTCCGGGCCTTCTTCGCCACGATCGACCCGGAGGACGTGCGGCTGCGCTTCTTCGCCCCGGTGCGCGACTTCAGCCACGCCTTCCTCGCCCGCCTGACCCAGCTCGACTACGCCCGCGCCATCGCCTTCGTCGCCCTCGACGAGACCGAGGCGGGCGCCGGCGAGGGGGCGAAGCGCATGCTCGGGGCGGTGCGCCTGCACGCCAACGCCGACGGCACCAGCGGCGAGTACGCGATCCTCGTCCGCTCCGAGGCCCGCGGCACCGGCCTCGCGCTCGCCCTCATGCGGCTCATGCTCGACTGGGCGCGCTCGGAGGGCATCGGCACCGTCGAGGGCACGGTGCTCGCCGAGAACCGCGCGATGCTCGCCGTGTGCCGCCGCCTCGGCTTCGCGCAGAGCCGCGACCCGGACGACGTCGGGGTGGTGAAGGTGCGGCTGGGGTTGCGGGGGTGAGGGGAGACGGCCATGACTCGCACATCGGCTCGCACATCGGCTCGGACATCGCTGACGGACCTCCTCGCGTCGCCGCCGGACATCGACCGCGCGCGCATCCTGGCGACGACGGAAGCGGAGATCTGCGCGCAGGCCGTCGCCGACGGCGACGACCCCGATGCGGAGGCCGAGGGCTACCGGCTGGTTCCGCCTCCCCACGACCTGCGGCGGACCCTGGGCCTGACGCAGGCCGCTTTCGCCGCCCTGCTCCGGGTTCCGATCGGGACGGTGCGGAACTGGGAACAGGGCCGCACGCCGCCCGATCCCGCGGCGCGCACGCTGCTGGCCCTGGTGGCCGCAGATCCCGCCCATGCGCTGCGGGTGCTCGGGACGCCGCGGGCGCCATGAAAAAAGCCCCGCCTCCTCATCGGAAGCGGGGCCGCGTCTCGCGTCACGCGATACGGCTCAGTGGCCGCCCTCGGTGGCGTTGCGGGTCGACTCGTAGAGGAACCAGGTGCGCTCCTCGGACTGGTCGATCCACTCCTCGAGCAGCGAGGTGGTCGAGACGTCGTTGGCCTCGTCGGTGACCTCGTGCAGCTCGCGCATGTTGGCGGTGAGCGTCTTGTTGTCGTCGCGCAGTTCGCGCAGCATGTCGAGCGGCGAGACGTACTCCGCGTCGTTGTCGGCGACGCGGGTCAGCGACTTCGCCTGGCCCAGCGACTTCAGCGCGGTGCCGCCGATCTTGCGGGCGCGCTCGGCCACGTCGTCGATGATCGCGAAGATCTGCTCGCCCTGCTCGTCGAGCAGCAGGTGGTAGTCGCGGAAGTTCGGGCCGCTCATGTGCCAGTGGAAGTTCTTGGTCTTGATGTAGAGCGCGAACAGGTCCGAGGTCAGGACCGCGAGGCCCTCGGCGATCTTCTTGGTGTCGGCCGGGTCGAGGTCGGTCGGGGTGTTGAGGCGATCGCTCTCGATGCGGGTGATGGGCTTGGCCTTCGCCATGGTGGTCGCTCCGTTTGGGTCTGTCGGGGGCGGACGCCGGGCGGCCGCCGCGACGGCCCCGGCATCCCTCACCCGGCAGAATGAGCGGTGGCGGCGATTGTTCCAGGGCCGGTCCGCGGCGCGGGGCAGGGGTGCCGCCGGTGCACAGGCTGGAACCATTCCAGGCGGCGGCACGGGTCCGCTCAGTTCGGGATCGCGCCCGGCGGCCGCGGGGCCGGCCCGTCGCCGAGCTGCGTCGCCTGCGGCCGCGGCGCCGGCCGCGCGGGCGCGGGCACGGCAGCCCGGGGCGCGACCGCCGGCTTGAGGTCGGCGGCCACCGGCGGGCGCTGGTCGGGCTTGGCCGGGCGGATCGTGGCGCGCGGCGCGATCGCGCCGGTGGCGGCCGGCTCGGTCGCCGCCGAGGGCACCGGCCCGCCCGGCGTATCCAACCCGTAGATGTCGTCGCGGAAATGGACGCGGCCGTCCGGCGTGGCGTAGCCGGTGAGGTAGACGAAGGTGACGGGGACGGGCTTGACCAGCTTGAGGTCGCGGCGCTCGCCGTCGGCGATGCCGGTCTCGATCTCGATCGGGCCCCAGGCCGAGCCCGGCCCGTTCGGCCCCTCGACGCCCTGGAGCAGCCAGCCGACCAGCTCCTTGACCCCGCCGACGCGGACGCAGCCGTGGCTGTGGAAGCGGACGTTGCGCGAAAACAGCGATTTCGAGGGCGTGTCGTGCATGTAGACCGCGAAGCGGTTCGGCATGTCGATCCGCACCTGGCCGAGCGAGTTGTCGAAGCCGGAATCCTGGCGCAGCGTGTAGGCGACCGCCTTCTCGGTGTTCCAGTTCACCGCCGTCGGGTCGACCTCGACGCCGCCGGGGCCGAGGATGCGGATGTGGTTCTTGGCGAGATAGCCCGGCTCCTTGCGCATCCGCGGGATGATCTCGTTCTTCACCACCGAGACCGGCACCGTCCAGGTCGGGTTGAAGTTGATGTCGGTGATCCGGGTCTCGACGCTGGGGGTCGCCTTGTCGGGCTTGCCGACCACGGCGACGTAGCGGCGCGCGACCTGGCCGTTCTCCACCGCCTCGACGGTGGCCGCCGGGATGTTGACGACGACGTAGCGCTCGCCGAACGGGAACTTCGAGCCCATCAGCCGCGCCGCCGAGGCCGCGAGCTGGCGCTGGCGGACGGAGGCCGGCACGTTGAGCGCGGCGATCGTCAGCCGGCCGATCAGCCCGGATTCCGGCAGGCCGTGGCGGGCCTGGAACGCCGTCACCGCCGCGATCAGCGGCGGATCGAGCTGGTCGCTCGGGGGCGCGTCGGCGGGCAGGTCGCCGGTGAGCGTGAGGTGGTGGCGCAGCGCCGGGATCGCCGGGTTCGACGCGCCCGGCTTGAACACCGTGCTCTCGGGCACCGGCGCCCAGCCGCCGGCATCGGCGAAGGCCTGGTACAGGTCGGCCGCGCGCAGGGTGTCGGTGAAGGTCTTCTGCGTCAGCGTCGGGCGCGGGTCCGCCGAGACGGTGGCGTAGACCAGCTCCGGCTCGGGCTTGCGCTTCCCCGCCTCGCGGGGCGCCGCCTCCGGGGCGGCGGCCGCGAGCGGTGCCGGCGCCGGCACGCCCTGCGGCGCGGATGGCGGCACGGCGGGCAGGGCGGGCGCGGGCTGCGCCGGCGCGGGCATCGCGGCGGGCGGCGGCGCGCCTTGCGCGGCCGCGGCGCTCAGCGCGGCGGCGAGCGCCAGCGGCGACAGGCCCGCGCGCAGGAAGGCGGCAGAGAACATCACGCAACCCCGATCTCGGTCCCGCGACCGGGCGGTTCCGAGCCGGATCATGCCGGCCCGATGGTTACCGATCCCTTGTGGCCGCCCGAGGGTTCGGCCGCCATCGGCTTGGCCGCGCGAGGGTCACGTTCGATGCGTTTCAGATCCGCGGAAGATCTGCCGACCGCCCGTATGGTCGGCGCCCGATGCGACCCTCTCTCCACCGCTCATACGTTCCATCGTTCGCGGCATCGAAGCGTGCCGATCGGCCATGACGGGCTGAAGTCGCTCGACAGGAGCGAGATCGAGGCTGTCGCCGTCCCAAGCGAGCACTTCGTCCTAGCGACCCAGGTCCTGGCGAACGAGGTCCTGGCGAACGAGGTCCTGGCGACCGGGAAGGATCAGGCCGCCACGGTTGCGGACATACGGCCGATGCCGACGCGACCGCGACGGTTTCAGGCCGAGACGCTGCGCGCTTCGGGAGTCGAGCGAGGCAAAGGGGTCGTGGTGGCTCGGGGTCAGGCCGATCTCGGGCGCGTCACGGCCTCGCCCACACGTCGTTTCGAGTGCAGGCCACCATGCGGACTTCGGTCGGCGTGTCGGCGCTGCGCGCGGCGTCTCGATCCCCGACCGCCGGAGGCGAGCCTTCTCACCACCGATAGATCAGGCTGCCGATGACCGTTGCCGGCTGGTTGAAGTTGCAGAAACCGAACGAACAGGTCGTGTAGTTTCGGTTGAAGATGTTGTAGCCGTTGATCTGCGCGCGGAAGCCTTTGTACTTCGGGTCGAGCGCGGCGAAGTCGTAGGCAACGAGGGCGTCGTAGAGCGTCACGGCGGTATTGCGCACGGTGTTCTGATCATCCGCGTAGCTTGAGCCGATGTAGCGGATGCCGCCGCCGATCTGCAGCCCGCGCAAGGCCGAGGCGGGCGGGAAGGCATAAGTCAGGAACGACGCGTAGGTGTCGCTGGGGATGCCGGAGACGCGGTTCCCGTTGAGGGACTCGCCGGCAAACGAGGTCGAGTTCACGAACCGGATGTCGACATGCGTGTAGGCGATGGTCAGGTTCGTGCCCGGCGCGAGGTTGGCGGTCGCCTCGGCCTCGAAGCCCTTCGAGCGTACGGCACCGCCAGCGGTCTGGAACGCGATGTTGCTCGCGTCGGGGATCAGGATGCTCGACTGGTTGATGTCGAAGCCGGCAAACGCCGTCTGGATGTTGGTCCCGGGAATCAGGTACTTCACCCCCGCCTCGATCTGGTCGCCCGTGGCCGGCTTGAACGCCTGTCCGTTTCGGTCCTGGCCGACCTGCGGGGTGAAGGTCGTGGCATAGCTCGCGTACGGAACCAGCCCTGGCGCCAGAACGTAGCCCAGGCCGACCCGGCCGGTGAAGGCGCTGTTGTCCTGGCGCGAGACCGCGCTGTCGGGCGTGGCGTAGTTGTCCTGGAAGACCCAATCGTGGCGCCCGTTCACGGTCAGGATGAAGTCGCCGAACTTGGCCTGATCCTGCAGGTAGACGCCGACCTGATCCTGGGTCTGGCGCGAGGCGGACCCAAGAGGCGGCGTCGCGATGAACTGCTGGCCGTAGTTCCGGGTGGTGAGGTTCAGGTCCGGGGCGAGGCCGAAGCCGAAGCGCGCGCTCAGGCTGTACCGGGCGTAGTCGACGCCGCCGACCACGGTGTGGGCGACCGGGCCGGTGGCGAAGCGCGCCTCCAGCTGGTTGTCCAACGTCTGCTGCACCAGGCCCTCGCGGATATAGCCGGTGTCGCGGGTGCCGATCGTGCGCGCGTCGTTGACGTTGTTGATGTCGACGTACTTCGCGCTGAGGAACAGCCCGTAATGCCGGAAGTTCTGGCGGAAAACCAGGTCCGGCGTGAAGAAATGCTCGAAGGCGTAGCCGACCCGATACTGAGTCTGGTCGAGGCCGATGAAGCGCGGATCGCCCTGGTAGAAGTTGGATACCCGGAAGCCCGGGTCGTTGTAGAAGAACGTCGCCGCCGGCGTGTTGGTGACCTGGAACTCGCTCAGGAACGTGAACGTCGTGTCGGCCGACGGCTTCCAGGTGAAGGCGGGCGCGATGTTGAGCTGGTCGTCGTTCGTGCCGAGGCCGATGAAGGTGCCGGCCTCGCGGCGTACGCCGGTGAGGCGGTAGGCCATGGTGCCGTCCGAACCCTCGACCGGGCCGCCGACGTCGAAATTGCCCTGGAAGCGTCCGAAGCTGCCGGCTTGGAACTGCACCTCGCCGAACGGCACGAAGACGGGGCGCTTGCTCGTGATATCGAGGATGCCGCCGGGCGATCCGAGGCCGTAGAGGCCGGAGGCCGGGCCGCGGAGGATGGTCAGCGCCTCGGCGCCGTAGGGCTCGCTTTTGGGAAAGGCGAAGCCGCTGCCGATCACGCGCAGGCCGTCACGATAGATGCCCTGGTTGGTGAGCACGTCGAAGCCGCGGATGAAGATCTGATCGAAGCGCGGGTCGAAGCCCGACCGGGCGGAAATGGCGCCCGGGACGTAGTTGACCGCATCGGTGAACGTCTGGACGTTGCGGTCGTTCAGCTGCTCTCGGGTGACCACCGAGACCGATTGCGGGGCCTCGATCAGCGGGGTGTTGGTTTTGGTGGCGGCCGTGGCGACGCGCGCGGTGTAGCCGGTGATCCCGGAGGGGCCGCCACCGCCGCCGCTGGTGGCGGCCGTGCCGCCGTCGCCGGCGCTGACGTTGAGGCCGCCGGAGCCGGCCGATGCCGGCGCGGGGTTGCCGGGCCCCACCGCCTCGACCGAGATCTCGTTGAGCTGAACGGTGCCATCTTGTGCCACCACGGGACCGGCGAGGATTGTGGTGGTGAGAAGGACGGGGAGGAGCGAGGAGCGGTGGGACATGGATCACGCTGGCGCGCGCTCGGACGAGCGCAGTACCCGTGTGATCGTCCTTCACGGATCCTTGAGCAAGCCGAAAACGTGTTATAGATCACACACTTAAAACGGTTCAAATCTGAAAATATTCTAAATTCAAAGTGGGCGAATGCCCCTCGTCGAGGCCGAGGCGCAGGGCATCCGAGAGGGTTCGGGCCGTGAGCGACCTGCCCCGCGCCCGCCGGCGCGAGCCGAGCGAGGGACGAAATCGAATGTCGGCTTTCCAGCGCCAAGCCGGCTTCCGTTCACCGCCCTTCGCGGCCTTTCACAGGGTCAAGCTGCGCGCAGGCCCTTGCTCGGCGCAGGCGCCGAGGTCAGCGCAGGAGCCAGGTGCCGACGAAGGCGAGGGCGGCCGAGTAGACGGCGTATCCGTCCTCGTCCGTCACCACCACGGTGATGGTCTGGCGCTCGCCCTCGGCCGGGTTCTCGTCGACGGCGATGGCGGACAGCAGGCGCTTGGCCTGGAGCGCGGCGGCCTGCACGTCCTCGCACAAGGTGCCCACGTCGTCGCGCTGGTGGAAGCCGTCGTGGATGTCGAAGAAGTAGCGGGGCACTGGCTGTCCACGCGTGGAAGGCGGGAGCGCATCCGTCTCTCAGGCGCGGAGCGCCGAATACTGGGGCCGCGATGGCAGAATCGTATACATCCCGACCGGGACGGCAACCGCGCGAGTGTCGCATGCAGCGGCGGCGCACGAACCGGCCGATGTATTGGCCCGATCCCCGTGCGGACGGTGCGATAGCCTCGCGGAGATTCGCGCGCCTCGTCCCTCCTTTCCCGACCCTGGCGTGAGCCGAGGCCCACCCTTCCCCCACGAAAGGGGAGGGACGATGCGGCGCCCGCCTCCGGCGCCGGCGCGGATGGCGCGGACGGAAAATTTCCGGTTTCCTGCTTGTCCTGTCCGGCGATCGTCGAAAGATCCGCGAGGAGCCTGCCATCCCGAGCCCCACCGCCCCGGTCCCGCCCGCGATGCCCTACCTGCCGCAGCTCGACGGGGTGCGGGCGCTGGCGATCGCCATCGTCTACGTCGCCCATTGCGGGCTGAGCCACGTCGTGCCCGGCGGCTTCGGCGTCACGGTGTTCTTCTTCCTGTCGGGCTACCTGATCACCACGCTGCTGCGGATCGAGCGGGGGCGGACCGGGACGGTCTCGCTGCCGGCGTTCTACCTGCGCCGAAGCTTGCGCATCCTGCCGCCGATGTACCTGGCGCTGGCGCTGTCCGGCCTGCTCCACGGGCTCGGTCTGCTCGACTGGATGCCGGTCGACGCGGCGGCGGTGCTCGGGCAGGCGACGTTCCTGACGAACTATCCCGACCTTCTCGGCACCGAGCGGGTGCTGCCGGTGCCGCTGTGGAGCCTCGCCATTGAGGAGCACTTCTACCTGCTGTTCCCGCTGGCCTACTTCGCGTGGCTCGGGCGCCTGTCGCCACGGCGGGCGGCCGTGGCGTGCCTGGCGCTGTGCGGCGCGGTGCTGGCGATCCGCGGCCTCAACGTGTGGCGGCTCGCCGACTACAGCCTGAACTACTCCTGGACCCACACCCGCATCGACGCGATCCTGTTCGGCTGCTGCCTCGGCCTGTGGAACAACCCGGTGATCCCGGCCGACCGCGCCTGGCGGCCGAAACCCTGGCACGTGGCGGCGGCGGGCGCCGTGATCCTCGCCACCCTCGCGGTGCGCGACCCCGCCTTCCGCGAGACCCTGCGCTACACCCTGCAGAGCGCGGCGCTGCTCGTGCCGTTCTCGGCGGCGCTTCAGGGGCGCGGATGGGTCGTGCGGGCCCTGGGCTTCGCGCCGATGCGCCGGCTCGGGCTGTACTCCTACAGCTTCTACCTGGTGCACCCGACGGTGATCGCGCTGCTGCTGCACCTGCGGCCGGGCTCGGGCCCGCTCGTGCTGATCGCCGCCGGCCTGGTGCCGACGCTCGCCCTCTGCGCGCTGATGCAGGTCGCGGTGGAGCGCCCCTGCGCCCGGCTGCGCCGGCGCCTGCTCGCCCCGTCCGGCCGGCCGCCGGAGCCGCGCCTCGCCGACCCCGCGCGCCGGGCGGCCTGAACCGCGCGGCGGCACGCGGCGTTCCTCCGGCACACCGAAGGAGACCGCCCGTGCGTCGCCCGATCGCAACCCGCCCGCCGATCGCCGCTCCCCTGCTTCTCGCCGTCCCCCTGCTGCTCGCCGCAGGCCTGCTGGCCGCCGCCGGCCCGGCTCAGGCGCAGCGCGTCGACACCACGACGCTCACCTGCGCGCAGGCCCGCGGCGCCGTCGCCCGCGCCGGCGGCATCGTGCTCGGCTCCGGCGGCCCGACCTACGACCGCTTCGTCCGCGACCGCAGCTTCTGCGAGGCGACGGAGGTGACGCGATCCGCCTACGCGCCGACGCGCACCGACCCGAGCTGCTTCGTCGGCTACCGGTGCATCGAGCCGGGGTTCGACGACTGGTTCGGCGACCGGTGAGGCCGTCCCCTCAGTGGAGGAACGGCAGGGCGTGCGGCGCGAGGTAGCCGAAGCCGAGCAGCACCGCGCCGGCCGCGCCGAGCAGGCCGCCGGCGAAGACCAGGGCGACGATGCCGGTGATCACCTCGGCCGAGGCCAGCACGATGCCGATCTGGAAGGCGGCCGAGGCCAGCTCGTAATGGTGGTAGCGCAGCAGCGAGAGGTCGCGGTTGTTCTGCGCGGTCTTCGCCTTCTCGGCGAGTTCCTTGCGCCCCTCGCCGGTGGCGGGCTCGGAATCCCAGCGTGCCATCGTCTTCGCCCACTCGGCGCGCTTGGCCGCGATCGCGTCCTGGTTCGGCCCCGGCGGCACCAGGGCCACCGCCTCGTCGGCGGTCTTGAGCACCGTGGCGCGGATGGTGCGCGCCTGGAAGAACGCCCACTGGTTGGCCGCCTCGACGTTGGCGCCGATCGCGTCGGTCTGCGCCGCCTTGCCCAGCGTCTCGCTGAAGGCGAGGAACAGCGCCAGCACCGAGATCAGCAGCGCCACGCGCTTGTTCGACGTCCCGCCCGCTCCGTGACCACCCGACATCCGCTCAACGCTCCCCGTTCGATTCGTGCGGGCGCAGTCACAGCGCATCCGGCGCGCGGATGCAACGCGGCCGAGCTTTTAGGCCGATCCGCCGGCACCGCCTATGCTTCGGCGCGGCCCGATTCGCGGCCCGCGGTTTTCGTCTCCGGAGGACGCGTGATGCGCATCGCCAGCCTCACCTTCATGGCCCTCGCCCTCGGGCTGGCGGGACCCGCTCGCGCCCAGGCGCCGCAGAAGGCGGTTCCCCAAGTCGCTCCCCAAGTCGCTCCCCAAGTCCCTTCCCAGGTCACGCCTCAAGTCACCCTCGATCCGGCCCGCCTGGCGGCGGCAAAGGCGGTGGTCGCCCGTGCCCAGGGCGATCGCGACACCACGCTCCAGGCGATGACCGCGCCGATGACGGCGATGGTCCAGCAGATGGGGCTCAAGCAGCCCGATCGGGCCAAGGTCATGGTGCAGGAGGTGATCATGCCGATCCTCTCCGAGCATTACGACGAGCTGCTCAACCTGCAGGCGATCTCGTTCGCGGCCGTGCTGTCGAAGGCGGACCTGGAGGCCATCGCCGCGTTCTACGACACGCCGGCCGGCCGCAACATGGCCAAGGCGCAGCCGCAGCTGGCCCAGGCGCAGCTGACGGGCATGCAGCACTGGATCGGCAGCCTGGCCGGCGAGATGCAGGCGAAGCTCGCCGCGACCGCCGAGGCGCACGGCTGGGTGCCGGGCGGGAACAAGCCGAAGCCGAACTGAGCCTCCGGCTCTTCCGGCGGCGCCCGCCTACTCCGCCGCCTGCGCGAACACTGTGCCGGCGCGCGGCAGGTCGAGGGTGTCCCAGGTCTCGACCAGCGCCGCCGTCAGGGTGGCGATGCGGGCGGCGTCGTGGAACGGCGAGGGGGTGATGCGCAGGCGCTCGGTGCCGCGCGGCACCGTCGGGTAGTTGATCGGCTGGATGTAGATCGCGTGGCGCTCGAGCAGGTGGTCGGCGGCCGCCTTGCACAGCTCGGCGTCGCCCACCATCACCGGCACGATGTGCGTCTCGGTGGCGAGCACCGGCAGGCCGGCCTCCTCCAGCGCGCGCTTGGTCGCGGCGGCCTGGCGCTGGTGCGCCTCGCGCTCGGCCGTCGAGCGCTTGAGGTAGCGCACCGAGGCGCGCGCGGCGGCGGCGATCGCCGGCGGGATCGCCGTGGTGAAGATGAAGCCGGGGGCGAAGCTCCGCACCGCGTCGCAGAGCGCGGCCGAGCCGGTGATGTAGCCGCCGACGCAGCCGAACCCCTTGGCCAGCGTGCCCTCGATCACGTCGACCCGGTGCATCACGCCCTCGCGCTCGGCCATGCCGCCGCCGCGCGGCCCGTAGAGGCCGACCGCGTGGACCTCGTCGAGGTAGGTCATCGCGCCGTACCGCTCGGCGAGGTCGCAGATCGCGCCGATCGGCGCCACGTCGCCGTCCATCGAGTAGACGCTCTCGAAGGCGATCAGCACGTTGCGGCCGGCCGCCTCGACCAGCAGCGCTTCCAGGTGCGCGAGGTCGTTGTGGCGGAAGATCCGCTTCTCGCAGCCCGCGTGGCGCACGCCCTCGATCATCGAGTTGTGGTTGAACGCGTCCGACAGGATCAGGCAGTCCGGGATCAGCTTGGCGATGGTGGAAATGCCGGCCTGGTTCGAGACGTAGCCCGAGGTGAAGACCAGGCCCGCCTCCTTGCCGTGCAGGTCGGCGAGCTCGCGCTCGAGGTCGACCAGCGGCGAGTTGTTGCCGGCGATGTTGCGGGTGCCGCCGGCGCCGACGCCGCAGCGCTTGGCCGTGTCGGTGAGCGCGGAGACCACCTCCGGGTGCTGCCCCATGCCGAGGTAGTCGTTCGAGCACCACACGGTGATCTCCGAGGTCGCCCCGTCCGGCCGGCGCCAGTTCGCGATCGGGAAGCGGCCCGCGATGCGCTCGATGTCGGCGAACACCCGGTAGCGGCGCTCGCCGTGCAGGCGCTCCAGCGCGCCGCGGAAATGCGCCTCGTAATCCACCTGCCGCGCCGCGATCTGGCCCTGCACGGAGCCCGAGCCGCGTTCGGAACCGTGCGCGTGCGTGGGGGCCGGTGTGGAGGCGGGCCGGGTCTCGGGCATGGATGTCCTTGGGGGCTGGCCGGGCGTCGGATGCGCCGAGGCGCGGGATCGTCGTCGGCCGGGCCTGTTCGGGATGCGGGAAGGCGCGGCCGAGGACCGGTACGGTCCGGCGCGCCCGATCGCGCATCGGGTGGAGAGGAATCCGGCGGCGTCGCGTGGCGCCGTCGGACCGGAAGATACAGCCGGATCTGGAATCGGTTCAAGGTGACGGGGCGTCATCCCTGCCTTGCAGGCCGACGGGGGGCCGCCGCCGGCATTCGAGCGACCCTTCGAACGCCGCCGGGGCCATCGCCCCGACGGATGGATTGTGAGGTGCCGGCGGACGATCTAGGAGTCGAAGGCGACGATGGGTCGCGTGACGCATGACGACGAAGAACGACGAGGCCCGGGCCGCCCGCCTCAAGGCGGCCCTGCGCGAGAACCTGCGGCGGCGCAAGCGCCAGGTCCGCGGCCGGGGCGAGCCGGCGGGGCAAGAGGCGGCGCAGGAGGAGGGGCAGGCCGCGGCGGAGGACGCCGCCGAGCCGCCGGACGACCGCGACCCGGCCCCGTCGGACGCGCCGTCGTCGTAGGCGGCACGCGAGGCATCGGCGCTGCGTCCGCAGGCCGAGCCCGTCGAGCCGCCTCTTCCGCGACGCCTCTTGGATGAGGCGGGACGCGTTTCGCCGGGCTCGGCAGGGGCCTGCGTCCCGTCGCCGGGCCGGGTCCTTCCCGGATCGTCCGGGGCGAAGCGGAAGGGGCGGCGCGGATCGGCGCCGCGATGCTCCCGCCTCCGAGGCCGGCCTGCGAACCGAGCAAAGACCCGGCGCGCCGGCGCGGTCCCCTTTCGGACAAAACTCGCCTATAGGCTGCGCTCGAGCATGGGCGGCGAGCGCCCGAGGGGCAGGGCCGGCGGCGCGCGGGACGAAGCGCGGCGCGTGAGGATCACGAGACCATGGACCGCATCCACATCACCGGCGGCGTGCCGCTCAACGGCACGATCCCGATCTCGGGGGCGAAGAACGCCGCCCTGCCGCTGATGATCGCGAGCCTGCTCACCGGCGACACGCTGGAGCTCGCCAACGTGCCGCGGCTCGCCGACATCGCCGCGCTGACGCGGATCCTCGGCAACCACGGCGTCGACCACATGGTGGTCGGCAAGCGTCCGGGGCAGACCACCGAGACCGGCCAGACCATCCGGCTCACCGCCTCCAACGTCATCGACACCACGGCGCCCTACGAGCTGGTCTCGACCATGCGGGCGAGCTTCTGGGTGGTCGCGCCGCTGCTGGCGCGCTTCGGCGAGGCCAAGGTCTCGCTCCCCGGCGGCTGCGCCATCGGCACCCGGCCGGTCGACCTCCTGATCATGGCGCTGGAGAGGCTCGGCGCGCAGATCGAGATCGATGCCGGCTACGTCGTCGCCAAGACCAAGAACGGCCTGCGCGGCGCCGAGATCGACTTCCCGAAGGTCACCGTCGGCGGCACCCACGTGGCGCTGATGGCGGCCTCCCTCGCCTACGGCACCACGGTGATCTCCAACGCCGCCCGCGAGCCGGAGGTGGTGGATCTCGCCGACTGCCTCACCAAGATGGGCGCCCGCATCCAGGGCGCCGGCACCCCGCGCATCGTGATCGAGGGCGTCGCCCGCATGAACGGCGCCCGCCACGAGGTGCTGCCCGACCGGATCGAGACCGGCACCTACGCCATGGCGGTGGCGATGACCGGCGGCGACGTGGTCTTGGAGAACACCCGCGCCGACCTGCTGCATTCGGCCCTCGACATCCTCTCCACCACCGGCGCCGAGATCACCCAGGTTCCCGGCGGCATCCGGGTGCGGCGCAACGGGGCGGGAATCGCGGCGGTCGACGTGACCACCGACCCGTTCCCGGGCTTCCCCACCGACCTGCAGGCGCAGTTCATGGCGCTGATGACCCTGGCCAACGGCCAGTCGCAGATCCGCGAGACCATCTTCGAGAACCGCTTCATGCACGTGCAGGAGCTGGCGCGCCTGGGCGCCCGGATCCGCCTCGAGGGCGACCTCGCCATCGTCGAGGGCGTCGACCGCCTCAAGGGCGCGCCCGTGATGGCGACCGACCTGCGTGCCTCGGTGTCGCTGGTGATCGCGGGGCTGGCGGCGGAGGGCGAGACCCAGATCAACCGGGTCTACCACCTCGACCGCGGCTTCGAGGCGCTGGAGGCCAAGCTCGCCCGCTGCGGCGCGCGGATCGAGCGCGTGCGGGCCTGAATCGCCCGCCGTATCGACCGCCCGCCTGCATTCGCGCGGCGCGGGCCGGGCCCGGGCAGTCGAGCGCCGGCGGATGCGGCTGCGAAGACCGCCGATAATCCCAATCGATACGGTTTTATAGGATCGTCGTCTTGTCTCGTGCGGCTCGCACGAGCAGGGAATCTTAACGCGCGCCCGCCTAAGGACCGGCTCAAGCTCTCCGAGCATTTTCGAGACGGATCGATGTCGGCATTCTCACGTCTCGAGGCGCGCCTGCCCGCCATGACCATCGGGCTCGCGCTCCTCAGCGCCACGGCGATGGGCGGCTTCAGCTGGCACCAGGCCCGCGCCGGGCTGATGGAGGCGGCGCGCGAGCGGCTGCAGCTTGCCGCCGACGCGCGGCGCGACGGGGTCGAGCTGGTCGCCGACCGGATGCAGGCCGACTTCCTCACGGTGGCGGCGCACCCGCAGGTGGTGTCGAACGTCGCCGACCTGATCGAGACCCTCGACCCGTCCAAGCCCGACTATGCCGGCCTCCTGGCCGCCTTCCGGGCGCCGGAGACGGCGGCGGCGCGCATCGCGCTCGACGGCACGGCGACCAACACGATGTACGGGCGCCGGCACGCGAAGGTGCAGGAGGTCGCCCGCAAGCTGCTGGCGCAGGCGGGCTACGCCGACCTGATGGTGCTCAATGAGGGCGGGCGCATCGTCTACACCACCACCAAGGGCGAGGATTTCGCGCGGCCGGTCTCCGATCCGGCGCTGCGGGGAACCGGGCTGGCGCGGCTGTTCGAGCGCCTGAAGGCCGCCGACCCCGAGGCCGCCCTGTTCGAGGATTTCGCGGCCTATCCGGTCGATGCCGGGCCCTCCGCCTTCATCGGCCGCGCGGTGACGAAGCGCGCCAACGTCGCCATGGGCACGGCGCAGGCGGCCGAGCGCATCGGCTACGTCGTGATGCGGGTCGGGCCGGCCCTGTTCGACCCCACCCTGTCGAAGCGCACCGGCCTCGGCGAGACCGGGCAGACGCTCTCGACCGGCGCCGACGGCCTGCTGCGCACCGGGCCGCCGCTGAACCCGGACGCCAAGGCCGGCAGCCCCCTCGATGCGCTCGGGATCGCCCCGGCCCGCCTCGCGGAGGGGCGGCCGTTCGACTTTTCGGGCGCGGACGGCCGGCACCTGGCGGCGTCCTCGGTCGTGTCGGTGCTCGGCGCGCCCTGGACGGTGATCGCGGAGCAGAGCCTCGACGAGGCGATCGGCGCCGTCTCGACCCTGTCGCGGACGCTGGCGCTGGTCGGGCTCGGGGTGCTGGCCGGCACCGCCATCCTCGGCCTGCTGCTGGCCCGGTCGATCGCGCGGCCCCTCGGCGCGCTCACCGCCGCGCTCAAGGCCCTGGCCGCCCGGCAGGCGCTGGAGCAGGTGCCCGGCAGCGGCCGGCGCGACGAGATCGGCGACATCGCCCGGGCGGTGGTGACGATCCGCGACGTCTCCCTCGAGGAAGCCGCGCAGCAATTGAAGACCACCGAGGCGGAGCGCCTGCGCGAGGCGCAGGCGCGCCGCGCCCTCCTCGGCGACCTCGCCGAGCGCTTCGAGCGGTCGGTCGGCGGCATCGTCGCGCGGGTCGCCGGCTCGGTGGCCGGCCTGCAGGTCGCCTCGGGCGGCATGCGCGACGCGGTCGCGGGCACCTCGCAGCGGTCGAGCAGCGTCGCGAGCACCGCCCACGAGACCGCCCGCAACGTCAACACCGTCGCCGCGGCGGCCGAGGAGCTCGGGGCCACGGTCCAGGAGATCGGGCGGCAGGTCGAGCAGGCGGCGGAGATGTCGGACGGCGCGGTGCGCGAGGCGGCCCGCACGCAGGCCGCCATGGATGCGCTGGCCGCGGCCGCGACCCGGATCGGCGACGTCGTCGGCCTGGTCTCGACCATCGCCGGGCAGACCAACCTGCTGGCCCTGAACGCCACGATCGAGGCGGCGCGGGCGGGCGAGGCCGGCCGCGGCTTCGCGGTGGTGGCGGCCGAGGTCAAGGACCTCGCCGCGCAGACCGCGCGGGCGACGGAGGAGATCGGCCAGCAGATCGCCTCGATCCAGGCCGCCGCGGGGGAGGCCTCGGGGGCGATCCACGCGATCACCGGGCGAATCGACGCGATGAACCAGGTGGCGACCAGCATCGCCGCCGCGGTGGAGGAGCAGGGCGTGACGACCCAGGAGATCGTGCGCAACATGGGCCAGGCCTCGGCCGGCACCGGCGCCATGACGGCGGACATCGCCGCCGTCGCCCGCGCGGCGGACGCCGCCGGCACCGAGGTCGCGGCGGTGCTGCTGGCCTCCGACGAGCTCGCCGACCAGTCGGCACGGCTGCGCGCCGAGATCGGCACCTTCCTGGCGGGCGTCCGCGCCGCCTGATCGAAGCGGGCCGCCTTTCAGGACTCGGGCCGGCTCCCCCTCGCCGGGGCGCGCCGATCGGCGGCCGGGGGAGGGGACGCTCCGTCGCCCGCCCGCACCCGCATCCGTCGCGGCGTCAGCCTGGTGGGCGCGCCTCGGGACGAAGTCGCGGGTGGAATCCCGATCGACGGGCGTCCGAAACGAGAAGGGCCGCCCGGCCCGGATGGCTGGACGGCCCCTCGCCGATGGGAAGCCTTCCGATCAGCGGCCGATGGCGCCGCGCTTGAACCCGAAGCCCGGGACTTCGCAGCCGCAGGACGAGTTGAACGGCGCCGGGCGGGTGACGCAGTTGCCGCGGGCGGTGACGCAGATGCTGCCGCCGCGGCCGCCGCGGAAGTCGTCGCGGCGACGGTCGTAGCGATCCTCGTCGTAGTCGCGGCGGCGCGGGCGATCGTCGTCGTAGCCGCGGTCGAACCGGCGCGGGCCGCCGTAATCGTAGTACTGGGCGCTCGCCACGGTCGCGCCGAGGGTCGTCCCGAGGGTCAGGGCGGCGATGGCCGCGAGGGTGAGGCGCTTTATGGTCATAGAGTGTGTCCGTCTCCGGTCCGAGGTCGACGTGGGGTCGACCGGGTCTCTACGCGGGGCTGCCTGAACGTCGGCTGAGGCCGGCGCAACGGCTGTCCGCCCGGCGGCCCCGACGCTCAACGCGGCAGACTGCGCATCGGCCGCCACAATCGTCTGGCATGGTGCACGGCCGCCGCCCCGTCCGCCCTCGGCCTGCGACGACGGCCTCCGGTTGCCGGAACCGGCCGGCCTCGCTACTGACGCGGGCGAAAATGTTTCCCGTGAAACCTCCCTCGGAGCGGCCCCCCGACATGGAGCTCCTCAAGCTCGCGGCCCTCGACGCCGAGGACCTCACCGTCATCTCCGCCCACCTTCAGGATGCGGTGCTGAACGTGGCCGACCTCACCTTCCTCGCCGCCGAGCACCGCTTCGTGCTGGCGCTGCGCCGGTTCGACTGGCAGGCGCCGGAGACGCCGCGGCGGCGGCTCGCCGGCCTGCATTTCGAGCGCGTGCTCGGGGTCCGCACCCGCGGCCTGACGCCGGGGGATGCCAGCTTGAGCCTGCTCGCGATCACCTTCGAGGAGACCGAGGCGCCGTCCGGCATCGTCACGCTGCTGTTCTCCGGCCAGGCCGCGATCCGCCTCGACGTCGAGTGCATCGAGGCGCGGATGAAGGATCTCGGGCCGGTCTGGGAGGCCGACAGCCGCCCGGGCCACGCGGCGCCCGCCTCCGGCCCGTCGGCCTGAGCCGTCGCGTCCCACGCCCTCACCAGAAGAAGTGCCCGATGATCCGCCTCGATAGCAGCGACCCGACCTTCGCGGACGACTTCGCCCGGCTGCTCACGGTCAAGCGCGAGATCTCGGAGGACGTCGACGAGACCGTGCGCGCCATCATCGCCGGCGTGGTGAAGGGCGGCGACGCGGCGCTGGTCGACTACACCCGAACATTCGACCGGCTCGGCGACGGCTTCGGCGCGTCCGCCCTGCGCGTCACCGCGGACGAGATCGCGGCGGCGCTCGAAGCCTGCCCGGCCGAGGCGCTGGAGGCGCTGCGCTTCGCCGCCGCCCGGATCGAGGCGTTCCACGCCGAGCAGGTCCCGGGCGACCGCCGGACCACCGACGCCCTCGGCGTCACCTCGGGCTGGCGCTGGACCGCGCTCGAATCGGTCGGGCTCTACGTGCCCGGCGGCACGGCGAGCTACCCGTCCTCGGTGCTGATGAACGCGATTCCCGCCCGCGTCGCCGGGGTGCCGCGGATCGTCATGGTGGTGCCGATGCCCGACGGGCAGTCGAACCCGCTGGTGCTCGCCGCCGCGCATCTGTCGGGCGTTCACGAGGTCTATCGCGTCGGCGGGGCGCAGGCGGTGGCGGCGCTGGCCTACGGCACCGAGACGATCGCGCCGGTGGCCAAGATCGTCGGGCCCGGCAACGCCTACGTCGCGGCGGCCAAGCGCCGGGTGTTCGGCCTGGTCGGCATCGACATGATCGCCGGCCCCTCCGAGGTGCTGATCCTGGCCGACGGCCACGCCAACCCGGACTGGATCGCCGCCGACCTGCTGGCCCAGGCCGAGCACGACGTCGCCGCCCAGTCGATCCTGATCACCGACAGCGCCGCGCTGGCCGAGGCCGCGGAATCCGCCGTCGAGCGCGCGCTCGCCACCCTGCCGCGCCAGGAGATCGCGCGGGCGAGCTGGCGCGACTACGGCGCGATCGTCCGGGTCCGCAGCTTCGACGAGGCGGTGCCGCTGGTCGACCGGCTCGCGCCGGAGCACCTGGAGATCGAGACGCAGGACGCCGAGGCGCTCTCGCGAAAAATCCGCAACGCCGGGGCGATCTTCCTCGGCTCGCACACGCCCGAGGCGATCGGCGACTACGTCGGCGGCCCCAACCACGTCCTGCCGACCGCGCGCTCGGCGCGGTTCTCGTCCGGCCTCGGGGTGCTCGACTTCATGAAGCGCACCACGATCCTGGCCTGCACGCCGGAGAGCTTGCGGGCGCTCGGCCCCGCGGCGATAACGCTGGGCCGGTCGGAGGGCCTCGAGGGGCACGCCCGCTCCGTCGCGATCCGGCTGAACCTTTGAAGGCACGCGCACGATGTCGGAGGTCAAGGGGGGTGGGACGGGGGTCGAGAAGCGGGCCGAGCCGGCCGGGAAGGGCACGGATCGCCTGATCGGGGTCACGCTCGACGAGGACTCGATCGGCCGCGGCAACCCCGACCAGGAGCACGAGCGCGCGATCGCGATCTTCGACATCCTCGAGGACAACCACTTCGCGATCCCGGGCCGCACCGGGCCCTACGCGCTCAACCTCGGGCTCGTCGAGAACAAGCTTTCCTTCGCGATCCTGTCCCCGACGGGCGACCCGGTGATGACCCACCTGCTGTCGCTGACCCCGTTCCGCCGGGTGATCCGCGACTACGAGATGATCTGCGAGAGCTACTACAACGCCATCCGCACCGCCTCCCCGACGCAGATCGAGGCGATCGACATGGGCCGGCGCGGCCTGCACAACGAGGCGTCCGAGACCCTGAGGGAGCGCCTGGCCGGCAAGGTCGACCTCGACCACGACACCGCCCGGCGGCTGTTCACCCTGGTCTTCGCCTTGCACTGGAAGGGCTGAGGTGGGCCTGCGCCGCCGACGCCCGCACCGGCACAGACGCTGAGAGCCCCCGCGCGATGGACGTTCTCGTCCCGCCTCCGCCCGGCGACCTCGTCGTGCCGCGCAAGCGCCGGGTCCAGTCGGTGCTGTTCATGTGCAACTTCAACGCCGTGCGCTCGCCCGCGGCGGAGGTGATCGCGCGCCACTACTTCGGCAAGTCGGTCTACGTGCAGTCGGCCGGGGTGCGCTCGGGCGAGCCGGTCGACCCGTTCATGGTCGCGGCGCTGGACGAGATCGGCATCGACGCCAGGAAGCACCGGCCCCGCACCATCGAGGAGCTCGACGAGTGGGAGGGGCTGAACTTCGACCTGATCGTGACGCTGGCCCCCGAGGCGCACCACAAGGCGCTGGCGATGACCCACACCCTGGCGGCCGACGTCGAGTACTGGCAGACGGCGGACCCGACCATCCTCCAGGACGCCTCCCGCGAGCAGCGCATGGACGCCTACCGCGACGTCCGCGACGGGCTGACCTACCGGATCAAGATGCGGCTGAAGGGGTAGGGGACGCGGCGCGGGAGGCTCCGCGGTCGATCCTGCGCTTCCCCGCCGCGCGAACCGATCGCGGCGCATCCCGCGCGAAGGTCTGCCGCGCTCACCTGTTTTGCCGGCAAATCTCGGGCCCCTGTCGCGTTCGGGAGAGGGGGCCGGTTCGGCGCGAGGTGGTCGACACGATCGGTTGCGGCGGGGAAGTCGCGCCCTCACGCCTCCAGCCGGCGCATCCCGGTGATCGCGCCGTAGCTGTTGGCGGCGATCCGCTCCGCCGCCCGGCGCAGGGGCTCGACCGCCACCGCCATGTGATGGCCGTTGGCGTGGATCAGGGTGTCGGCGTCGAGCATCAGGCCGGTATGGCCGCGCCAGTCGACGAAGTCGCCGCGGCGCAGGCCGTCGAAGCCGATCGGCAGGGCGCGGCCGACGGCGCCGGCCTGCTGGTCGGCGTCGCGCGGGCAGGGCAGGCCGGCGAGATCGAGGCAGAGCTGGACCAGGCCCGAGCAGTCGAGCCCGAGGCTGGTGCGCCCGCCCCACAGGTAGGGCGTCCCGACCAGCCGCTCGGCGGTGGCCGCGTAGTCCGGCACCGTGCGGTCGAGGGGCGCGCAGTGGGCCGCGAAGACGAAGGCGTCGCCGACCCGGACGAAGTCGCCGGCCGTGTCGGCGACCGTTATCCGCGCCCCGAGCCCGAGATGGCCGAGCGCCGGGCGCTTCATGTCGGGGGCGGGGTAGAGGAAGCTGCGCAGGGCCGTCACCCGGTGGGTCGGGGCCGGGTCGGCCGGGCCGAGGCTCGCCGCCGGCAGGTAGCCGACATAGCCGTCGCGCACGAGCTGGACCCAGGCGAACTCGTCGCCGACCTCGTACACGGCGACCGCGTCGCCCATCACCGCCTCGGTCTCGAGCCCGGCCTCCGGTCGCGGCGTCCGGCGTAAGGGGGCGGCCGGGACCACGACCCGGCGCGGCTCGCCGGCGACGAAGCGCGCCGCCTCGACCGTGCCGCGCAGGCGGATGTCGGCGAGGTCCGGCCGGGCCGGCGTGGTGCGCGGATCGTGGTTGGCGGTCGGCGGGCTCGTCATCACGGCTCGGGGCTGCGGCTGTCTCGGAATCTGCGGGCGTCTCGAAGTGATGATCGCGGGCCGCGATGACCGAACCACGCCCCGGGGCGCGTCTCCCCCCGCGCCATTTCGACGCATCGTCGTGCCGCTTGAGACGGCAACTGCATCATGAATGCGCCAGCGCGCCCGCAGGATCGCGGCGCACCTCTGCCTGCCTCTTCGGCACGCCGGGGCATGCATGGCAGGACGGCGACGGCCTCGTTTTGATGCGGTGCACAATCGGCGCGAATCGGGTACGGTGGGCCATGACGAGCGCGAGCCCTGCCGTGAAGAAGTCGAAGAAGAGCTTTGCCGACCTGCCGCCGATCCGGGTCCGCCGCGAGCCGCCGACGATCGTCGAGGCGGTGACCGCCGCGCAGGACCTGTCCGACGACCTCGAGCAGCAGATCGAGATCGCCGCCGGGCTGATCGGCCTGCCCGCCGAGGAGGTCCGCCCGCACGTCGTCGCGGCGCTGCGGGCCAAGCCCGAGCGCGTGCCGGAGCGGATCATCGCCCAGGCCGGCCCGAGCCGGGCGCCGCGCACCGTCATCGTCGAGCGCCGCACCCGCCCGCCGGTGATCGTCGAGCGCCGCGGCCGCCCGCTCGATCCGCGGCGCTGACGGCGCCCGCGGACCGCCTTCGGGTCCCGCGCTACCAGGCGAGCGTCTCGCCGCGGTAGTCGAGATAGGCCGTGCCGGGCCGGCCGAGCCGGGCCTCGATCACGTCGGCCATGCCGGCGACGCTGGTCGCCACGTCGATGTCGGCCCCGTCGCCGCCCATCTCGGTCCGCACCCAGCCCGGATGCATCAGCACCACGCTCAGGTTCTCCGCCGCGTGGCGGATCGCGAAGCTGCGGACCAGGGTGTTCAGCGCCGCCTTGCTGGCGCGGTAGTTTTCCCAGCCGCCGGAGGTGTTGAGCCCGACGCTGCCGAGGATCGAGCTCATGAACACCAGGCTGCCGCCGGGCGCGAGCCGATCGCGGAAGGCTTCGGCGAAGCGGACCGGGCTGATCGCGTTGGTGAGGTAGACCTGCGCCGCGACCGGCCGCGGCACCGCGTGCAGCGGATCGTGCGCCTGCGTCGCCACGCCGGCCACCACGAACACCAGGTCGAATGTTCGGGACGCCAGCCGGTCGTGCAGGGCCGAGACCGCTTGGTCGTCGTCGATGTCGGCGGTCTCGATCGTCAGCGCCTCGGATTCGAGGGCGGCCAGGCCCGGCGAGGCCTTGCGCTGGGTCGCGGTGACGCGCCAGCCGCGCCCCAGGAAGGTCTCGACGAGCCCGAGCCCGAGGCCGCGCGAGGCCCCGACGATCAGCGCGTTCCTGGCCGACGGATGTTCGAGTTCTGCCATGGGATGTCTCCTGCGAGGCCGGGTTCGGGATTTCTTGGGAGGAAGGTGGCTTCATCGCGCGATGCGGAACCTTTGCCGCAACTTTTATGCTCGCCTGTCTAGCTGCACTTGAGCTTGACGAAGTGAAGCTCTCTGAACTAGCTGCCAGCTAAATAATATCTTGTAGGCTCTAGCTATGCTAGGACATGGCATCGTTAGATCCTTAGGGTTGCATCCTGTAATTCTCTAATAAATGCCTCATAAAACTTGCCTGAACCAGAGTCGTAATCATAATCAGTCTTCCATTTGAACCGGGCATACAGTTCATCTTTGACGCTGTCGGGAAGATCGCTGTTAAACTCGACGTAGCTTGCTAATTGCGAAAGCCCATCTTCTGTTTGCTCATCAATGAACTCCATAGATATTTTTTTGTAAATATTTGGATCTGTATCCTTTGCGCCCGAGTGTGCCGATGCTTCAACTTCGTTAAGCAGCCATCCTAGGCGGCCCATTGATTTAAATCTGTCTGAATTCGACAGAGTCGCGCTTAGATTGTTGAGTGGAGACGCCCCGCCGATTTCAATACCAAGATCTAGAAGATGGTCTAGGATTTCACGTGTGGGGACTGGACCATTTCTATTTCTAAGCAACATAACGGTTGCATCAAGCGCCTGTGACTTTTCAACAGACGTGCGGCGTCCGGCCGCACGATGCGCGGCGCTGATTGAAGACAGGTCATGTTTGAATTGACGTGCAGCAGTTCCGCCGCGAACTACATTGCCTGAATGCATCATCGTTGGCACGCCCTGGCGGATTTGCCCCATGGCACTGTCGGGATCGGTATACAAAGCGAGCGCATGCCGTAGAGTTTGCAGTCGAACGAAGCGCAAATCTTCGCGCAGCTCCACCTCTAAGCTTTCGATTTCGGCCTCAAGCGCCGACACCAAATCCTGGGCCACGGTCGCCTCCCGGGAACATCCGAGAACAGATTGCCACGGATTGCCAAGGAACGCGATAGTACATTCCTTGGGGCTTGGGAGCGCTTGTGGATCCGGTTGATCGCGGTTACGATGCAGGGCCTGAACGAGGAAAGGCCCGAATCAGGGGTGCAACCCTGAGACGGACCTTTCGGGATGGTAGCCGGACGGCGGGTGGCCCCCCGCTGTCCGGTTCTAGGCGTATGGGTGCCTAACAACCGGAGTTTTTATAGCACCTGCGCGCTGCCCTTTCAACGGGCCATCGGAGAAAGCCCGATGACGAAGTGCAAGAGCAACCGTGCCTGTCACCGCGTTCGGACGTACCGGCGCATCCGCTTTGGGCGACAGGAAGTCGTCCGTACTCATACCCGCTGCTGCGGGCAGGGTTCGTTCTCTTTCTACTGAGAGCCGCCCGCGAGTTGAATGAAACGACGATGTGACCGTCCTGGCCGTCGAGGGTTAACGCCCCCGGCGGCCATTTTCGTTCGGGCGGAGCGCTTGTGGCGTCAGCGCCATAATAGCGGGAAAGCGCCGTTGGGGATCGCCCGGTGTGCCGCCGCACGTTCGGTACCTCCACCCTCGGACGCAGCTTCGACACGCCCCCCTTCCCTCCCCCGACGATCTCGGGCTTGCCCGCGATCCGCACGCTGTGTGCCCAAGTCGGGCAGGCCCGACTTGGGTGCGGGGGAGGGGAAGGCGACGTGGGCGCCTTGCGCGCGAAACGTACGGGTTCGGCGCCTTGCCCCGTTCCCTCAATCCCCCGTCTGCACCGCCCAGGTGGCGTGGCGGATGCCCGGTTGCGCCTGCAGGGCGGCGACCACCGCGTCGAGCTCCTTGGCCGCCACCGCGCTGGCGATGAGGGTCGCGACCACGTCCACCGCCGCGTCGCCGCGCTCCTCGACCTCGACGCCGCCGACCGGGTAGCCCGCCGCCTCCAGCCGCTCGACCAGCATGTCCTGGGCGGGGCCCGCGGTGCCGGGGGCGGTGGTGACCTGGACCTCGTAGGTCGCCTCCGTCGCGCGCTCGTCGATCGGCGCGCGGTTGATCGCGTTGACGAGCGGGCGCAGCAGGGTGTTGCAGGCCAGGACCGCGACCGCCACGAACAAAGCCTCCAGCGGCAGGTCGGCGCCGGCGAAGGCGCCGACTGCGGCCGAGCACCACAGGGTCGCAGCCGTGTTGAGGCCGCGCACGTTCATGCCCTCCTTCATGATCACGCCGGCGCCGAGGAAGCCGATGCCGGAGATCACGTAGGCGACGGTGCGGGTCGCGCCCTCGGCCCCCGTCAGCCGCATGCCGAGATCGACGAAGGCGGCCGCCCCCACCGCCACCAGCACCGCCGTGCGCAGGCCGGCGGTGCGCTGGCGGTACTGCCGCTCGGCGCCGATCAGGGTGCCGAGCACGAAGGCCACGATCAGGCTGATCGCCGAATTGACCGGCTCGGGGAGGGGCGTGGGTAGAAGGACCATCCGGTCTCCTAGACGGGCGCGCATGACGGTTCCGTGACGGGAGCCGGTCCCAACCCGAGGTCGCAGCGGGATTGACGGGTGCCCCGGGCAGCGGGCACACCGGCTCGACTATGGATCGATCAAGAATCCAAGTGCGGCGGGTTCAGCCCGCCGGTTTCGACGAGGAGACGTGCAGGATGAAGGCTTCCTTCCAGCCGGCCCGGCCGTGTCGCGCAGGGTCCGCGCGCGCATGAGCGGCGCTGCGCTTGCCGAGCGTCCGGCTGCCGCCGCCGATCCGTTGCGGGCCCGCATCCTCGAGCTCCGCGCCGGCCTGGAGCACGGGCTGATCGGCTGCGAGGGCCTGGTCGAGCGCCTGATGATCGGGCTGCTCACCGGCGGCCACCTGCTGATCGAGGGCGCGCCGGGGCTGGCCAAGACCCGCGCCGTCAAGCGCCTCGCCGACGGGCTCGACGGCTCCTTCGCCCGCATCCAGTGCACGCCCGACCTGATGCCCGCCGACCTCACCGGCACCACCGTGTGGCGCCAGGATGCCGGCACCTTCGAGTTCCTGCCCGGCCCGCTGTTCCACTCGCTGATCCTCGTCGACGAGGTCAACCGCGCGCCGCCGAAGGTGCAGTCGGCCCTGCTCGAGGCGATGGCGGAAGGCCAGATCACCGTCTCCGGCGCGACCCATCCGCTCGCCGACCCGTTCATGGTGGTGGCGACCCAGAACCCGATCGAGCATGCCGGCACCTTCCCGCTGCCCGAGGCGCAGCTCGACCGCTTCCTGCTCCACGTCGTGGTCGGGATGCCGGACGAGGCCTCCGAGCGGAAGATCCTCGACCTCGTCGAGGGCGAGCTCAACCATCACGGCGAGGCGATGCCGGTGAAGCTCTCGGTCGCCGAGGTGCTGGCCGCGCGCGAGGCCGCGCTGAAGACCTACGTCTCGCCGGCGCTGAAGGATTATCTCGTGCGCATCGTCGCCGCGACCCGCACCGATTCCGCGGCGCCGGACCTGCGCGCCGCGATCGAGCATCCGGCCTCGCCGCGCGGCACGCTGGCGCTGATGGTCGCCGGCAAGGCGCGGGCCTACCTCCACGGCCGCGACCACGTCGTCCCCGAGGACGTGGCGGACCTCGCCGCCGACGCGCTCTCCCACCGCATCGGCCTGACCTGGCGCGCGGCCGCGGAAGGGCTCACCACCCGCGGCATCGTCGGCGGATTGGTCCAGCGGGTGCGGGCGCTCTGAGGGTGGTCCCGGCAACCGCGAGAAGGCCCCGCGCGACCACGCCCTGCGCGGGCCCCCTCTCCCATGGGGAGAGGCGGCCGCGCCGCGCTGGCCGGATTCCGGCATGACCGCCACCGCCGCCCCCGAGACGAACCCGGCCTTCCACCTTTCCGGCGAGGCGCTGATGGGCCTGCGCCACCTCGCGCGCCGCGGCGTCACGCCGGCGACGCGGACGCTGGCGGGCCTGCCCGGCGGCATCGTCACCAAGCGCCGCGGGCGCGGCTCGGAGCCCGACGACGTGCGGCTGTGGTCGGAGGGCGACGACCGGCGCCACATCGACCGCAACGCCACCGCGCGCACCGGCATCCTGCACGTGCGCACCCACCACGACGAGCGCGACCGCGCGGTGGTGCTGCTCGCCGATTTCCGCCCCTCGATGCTGTTCGGCACCCGCCGGGCGCTGCGCTCGGTGGCGGCGGCCGAGGCGCTGGCGCTGCTTGGCTGGCGCGTCGTCGGCGACGGCGGCCGCGTCGGCCTCGTGGTCGCGGGCGCGGACGAGCCGACGGCTTTGCGCCCGGCCGGCGGCGAGCGCGCGATGACGGCCGTCACCGGCGCGCTCGCGTCGGCCCATGCCCGCGCCCTCGCGCAACCCGCCGCCGCCGATCCGCCGCTCGACGCGCTGCTGACGCTCGCCCGCAGCCTGCTGCCGTCCGGCGGCCACCTCGTCCTCGCCTCGGCGCTCGACAGCCCCGGCCCCGACTTCGACCGCCTGCTGACGCTGCTCGCCGAGAGCCTGTCGATCCGCCTGATCCTGGTGAGCGACGCCTTCGAGCGGTCCCGGCCGCCGGGCTTCTATCCCTTCGCCCTGCCCGACGGCCGCCGCGGCACTGTCCAGTCCGCCCGCCAATCCGCACGCCAGCCCGCCCGCGAGCCGGCGCCCGCGCGCCTCGCCGCCGACGAGCGCCTGGCCGACTACGCCCGCCGCGGCATCGCGGGCCTGCGCCTCGACGTCGAGGCCGGCCCGGAGGCCTACGCCCCGCTGATGGAGCGGCTCGATGCGGTGTTGTGAAGCCGCCGCCGTTTCCCTCCCCCCCTGCTCCGCAGGGTACCCTCCCCCGCACCCAAGTCGGGCCTGCCCGACTTGGGCACACGAGGCGCGGATCTCGGGCTTGCCCGAGATCCGTCGGGGGGAGGGGGTGCGTATGCCCGCAGGCGGAAAACGATGACCCCCGCCGACGCTCCTCCCACCCTCGAGGCCCTGCGCGGGCTGCACCTGCCGAACCAGGCGGCGGGGGCGATCTCCGGCGAGGTCGTGGTCGCGATCCTGGCGGGCTTCGCCGCCGCGCTGCTCGTCGGTCTGGTGCGCTATCTCCGGGTCCGCGCCCGCGCCACGGTCCGCCGCGCGGCGTTGCGCGATCTCGCCGCCGCGCGAAACCTCGACCCGGAGGCCCGGCTCGTGGCGCAGGCCCGGCTGCTGCGCCGCGTCGCCCGCACCGTGCAGGGCGAGGATGCGGCGAGCGCGCAAGGGACGGCCTGGGCGCACAGGCTCGACGGGCTGTTCGCCACCACCTTCTTCACCGAAGGCGCCGGGCGCGTCCTCGCCGAGGGGCTCTATCGCCGCAGCGACCGGCCGGACCCGGCCGTCCTCGATGCCGAGCTCGGGCGCCTGATCGGGCGGATGCGCGGATGAGCCTGCTCCCGGCCTGGGTCACGGCGCTCGGTTCCGCGTTCGATTGGGCGACACCGCTGGCGCTGCTGCTGCTGCCGCTGCCGCTGCTGGTCCAGCGCTTCGTCCCGGCCGAGGCCGCGGGCGGCAGCGGTGCGCTCCGCGTGCCGGCCTCGCTGGTGGCGCGCGCCGAGGCCGGCGCCGACGTCGCCGCCCGCGGCCGCCGCCGGACCTGGCTGATCTGGACCTTGTGGGCGGCCCTCGTCGTCGCGCTCGCCGGGCCCCGCCTCGTCCTGCCGGCCACCGCCCTGCCGGCCTCGGGCCGCGAGATCATGCTGGCGATGGACCTGTCCGGCTCGATGGAGCGGCGCGACTTCTCGCTCGACGGCGAGACCGTGAACCGCCTCGTCGCGGTCAAGCGCGTGGGCGCCGACTTCATCCGCCGCCGCGCCGGCGACCGCATCGGCCTGGTGATCTTCGCCGACCAGGCCTTCGTCGCGGCCGGGCTCACCTTCGACACGGCGAGCGTGGCGCGGGCCCTGGAGGAGGCGACGATCGGCCTCGTCGGCCGCTCCACCGGCATCGGCGACGGCCTCGGGCTGGCGCTGCGCCGGCTCGATCCGAAGGATTCCGGCATCGACGGCCAGCCGGTCGCGTCCTCGAAGGCGGTGATCCTGCTCTCCGACGGCGCCAACAACGCCGGCCAGACCACGCCGCGGGACGTGGCGGCGCTGGCGAAGGAGCTCGGCATCAAGGTCTACACCATCGCCCTCGGCCCCCGCGACATGGCCGACGCCGACGGCGAGCAGGACGTGGTCGACACCGAGACGCTGCGCGAGATGGCCGAGATCACCGGCGGCAAGGCGTTCCGGGTGCGGACCACCGACGACCTCGTCGCGGTGGCCGACGCCATCGACACCCTGGAGGGCGGCCGCGCCAAGGCCCCCCCGGTGCCCCTGCGCCGCGACCTCTGGCCCTGGCCGGCGGCGCTCGCCTTCGCCTGCGCCGGGCTGCTCCTGGCTTCCCGGAGGCGGGGATGATGCCAGCGCGCGGGCTCGTGCCCGCCTTGCCGCCGACCGTTTCGCGCATCCCCTCTCCCCGCACGCGGGGAGAGGGCCGCGACGACCCCGTCGTCGTCGCGGCGAGGCGGCAGCCGACGGTGAGGGGGCTTCGACCGGCGAGCCTCCCAGGGCACCGTCCCCTCACCGCCGCCTCGGCTTCGCCTCCGCTTCCCGGCCGCACGACGAGGTGCGGCCGGGCCTCTCCCCGCGTGCGGGGAGAGGGGGGCCCTCCCCACTGCCGGGGCATCCCGCGATGACCGTCCTCGACGCCTACGCGCTGCTGCGGCCGTGGTGGCTGCTGGCGATTCCCCTGGTCGCCGTGCTGGCCTTCCGCGCCGCCGCCCGCGCCGCGCCCCTCGGCGACTGGGCGCGGGCGGTCGATCCGGCGCTGATGGCGCTGATGGTCCGGCGCGGGGCGGTGCTCGGCGGGCGGCGGCAGGCGAACCTCGCGGCCGCCCTCGCCGCCGGCTTCGTGGCGCTGGCGCTCACCGGGCCCGCGGTCGAGCGCAAGGACGCGACGACCTTCCGCAACCTCGACGCGACGGTGATCGTCGCCGACCTGTCGCGCTCGGTCGCCGAGGGCGGCGGGCTGAAGGACCTGCGCCAGATCGCGCAGGGCGTGGCCGAGGCCGCCGGCACCCGCGCGGTGGCGCTGGTGGTCTATGCCGGCGACGCCTACGTCGCGACCGGGCCGACCACCGACCGCGACAGCTTCGGCACCACCCTGTTCGCGCTCGATGCCGACACGGTGCCCGACCGCGGCAGCCACCCCGAGCGCGGGCTGGCGCTGGCCCGCCGCACCCTGGAGGAGGCCGGCGCGCTCGCCGCCGACGTGGTGCTGATCACCGACGGCGACGGCATCGGCGACGCGGCCCTGCGCGAGGCCGAGGCGATGCGGGCCAAGGGCTGGCGGCTCCAGGGGGTGTTCGTGCCGGCGCAGAAGACCCTGCCGCCCGGCGCGCCGAAGACCGACCGGGCCGCCCTCGACCGGCTCGCCGCCGCCGGCGGCGGGGTCGCGGCCGACCTGTCGGCACCCGCCCCGGTGCTCGACGCGGTCGGCGCCGGCACCGCGCAGCACCTGGCGGCGGGCGGCTACGCCGTGCTCGCCTTCGCCGATCTCGGGCGCTGGCTGCTGCTGCTCGCGCTGGGGCCGGCGCTGATCCTGTTCCGGAGGAGCG
The DNA here is from genome assembly GCF_022829705.1 of Methylobacterium sp. E-025. Taxonomy (NCBI): domain Bacteria; kingdom Pseudomonadati; phylum Pseudomonadota; class Alphaproteobacteria; order Hyphomicrobiales; family Methylobacteriaceae; genus Methylobacterium; species Methylobacterium sp. E-025. The sequence goes on along the minus strand of NZ_JAKSYR010000194.1, from coordinate 8,310 downwards.
CGTGATGGCCGCCTTCGCGCTCGGCCGCCGGCCGCTCTCCCCCGCCGTCTCGGCCGCGCTCTTGCGCCGCTGGCGGCGCTGGGCCCGGACCTTCGGGCTCGCCGCGACCGGGGCCGGCATCCTCGCGCTGATGCTGGTCTCGCAGCCGCGCACCGGCCTCGGCCGCCTGCTGATCGGGGTCGGGCTGCCCTCGGCGGCGCTCGCGGTGCTCGACGATCCGGCCTGGCGCGGGCCGGCCCTGTACGAGGCCGGCCGCTACGACGAGGCGGCGGCCGTGTTCCGCAACGGCGGCCGGCGCAACGCCTACAACCTCGGCAACGCGCTCGCCCGGACGGGTGACTATGCCGGCGCGATCGAGGCCTACGACGCGGCGCTGCAGTTCAACCCGCGCGACGCCGACGCGCAGGCCAACCGCTCGCTGATCGCCCAGCTCGTCGCCGAGGCGATCGACCGCAAGGGCGGCGGCACCGCCAACGGCTCGGCGCAGTACGGCGCCCGCTACAACAACACGGCCAACCAGGAGAAGGACAACACCCTCCAGGCCAATTCCAGCGGCGAGGGCCTGGCGGGCAACAAGGAGGCGAGCTCCTCGGCCTCGATCCCCGGCAACAGCAAGGTCGCGCGCCGCGGCCAGGCCGAGCAGCAGACCGTAGAATCGGGCCGCGGCGAGGCTCGGGGCTCGGCCGGCGACGCCGCCGGGCGCGGCCGCACCGGCGGCGGCTCGGCGATGGTGGCCGAGGCCCCCGAGAAGGAGGTGCGCCGCGTCACCAAGAGCTTCGAGGCGCACGAGATCCGCCCCGACCGCCTCTGGCTCCAGACCCTGCCGGACGACCCCGGCCGCTACCTCAAGCTCCGCCTCAAGGCCGAGCAGGCCCGCCGCATCGAAGCCGGCACCAGCATGCCCGCCGGGAGCAACCCATGGTGAGGCTTTGGAATGCGCCGCGCCGCGTCCCTCACGAGCAGACACTTTCGGGTTCATGGCCTTCGCAAACGCGGTTCTCAGGCCCTCCCCGTCATCCCGGGGCGCCGGAGGCGAGCCCGGGATCCAGAACCGCAGGGCGTTGGTCGTCATGCGCCGTCGGCGGCTCTGGATCCCGGGCTCTGCTGCGCAGCCCCGGGATGACGGGGTGGCGCGGATCCAAGCGCGATCGATACGGCTCCGATGCGAGGCATGAACACCGTGGCCCGCAAAGGGGGGAGGAAAGGGCGGGTCGCATGCGATGGACCGTCCTGTTCGCCGCCCTCCTCCTGGCCCAGCCCGCCCGCGCCGAGGTCGAGCCGGGCGACCTCACCCTCACGGTCACGCCCGAATTGAACGGCAACGCCGCGCCGTTCGTGCGCGAGATGGTGCTGCTGCGCATCCACGGGGTCTACAAGCAGCAGATCCTGCTCGAGGAGGTGATCCAGCCGACGCTGGCCAACTTCAGCTGGAGCCAGCTCGGCCGCGACCGCTGGAGCAGGACCAAGCTGAAGGACGGCCAGAGCGCCATCGCCTTCGACCGGGTGATCGCGGTGTTCCCGCACCATGCCGGCGACTTCACGATCGAGCCGTTCGACCACCGCCTGACGATCAACGACGACGGCCAGCGCCGGGTGATCGACGTGCGCTCCGGCCCAGTCGCGCTGCCGGTCGCGACCTGGACCAAGGAGGGCGGCGGCCCGGACGCCAAGGAGCCGTGGTGGCTGCCGGCCAAGGACGTGACGATCACCGATTCCTGGTCGCCCGACCCGGAGACGGTGAAGCTCGGCGACACCACCCGGCGCATCGTGACGGTGGAGGCGCAGGGCATGGTCGCCGAGGGGCTGCCGCCGCGCCCGGTGATGCGCACCCGCGGCATCCTCACCTTCGCCGGCCCGGTCACCCGCGAGACCCTGATCACCCCCGCCGGCCCGGTGGCGCGCGCCACCTACCAGTGGGACGTGAAGGCCGGCGTGCCCGAGATCATCCCCCTCGACGCGATCGTTATCCCGTGGTTCGACACGGTGTCGCGCACGATGCGCGAGGCCGAGATCCCCGCCCGCCAGATCGGCGGCGGCCTGCCCGACCGGGAAGGCGACCTCGCCCCCCCGCTCGCCACCGCGCCGTGGGTCGCGGCCGCCGCCGGGCTCGCCGCCTTCGGCCTCGGGCTGGCGCTGATCGGGTTCGGGACGGGCGCCGGGCGCCTGCGGCTGCGGCGCGGCGCCCGGGCGGCCCTGCGCCGCGCGGCGGCCGCGAACGACGCCGCCGCCTTCCGCGCCGCGACGCTCTCGGCCGAGCCCGATCTCGCCCGGGCCTGGCGCGCCGACCCCGATACCACCGCCGGCCTCGCGGGCCTCGACCGCGCGCTCTACGCGCCGGGCGGTGCCGCGGCGCCGGACCTCCGGGCGCTCGCCCGCCGGCTGTCGCGCCCCGTCCGCCTGCGGGGCGCGGGCCCGGTCGCGGCCGACCGGCTCCATCCGCTCGACGGCCCCTTGAACGGCCCCTTGGACGGCCCCCTCGATCGCCCGCTCGGCCGCTGACGCCCGGCGCGGGGCCCTCCTCAGTCGACCGCGATGGCGACGAGGGAGAACAGCCCGGCGAGCAGCAGGTTGGCGACGAGCACGAGGGCGATGACGGTCATGGACATCTTGTCGGTTGGGGCGGCCGGTCCGGCGCGCCGCCGTCCATAGCCCGGGCGCCCGGGCGCTGTCCGCGGGGCCGCCGGCGAAGCGCGAAAAGTCCCGCCGGCGATGCAGGCCGGCCACGTCACCGCTGAGCCGCAGGCAAGCGCCGACGGCGCGTTCGAACGTGCACACCTTGCGTGTGCAGCGCTTTCCCCACACCATCGTTAACGATCGGTTCGCGAACGGGGTGCGGCATGACGATGACAGCGATCGGCGGGGCCCTGACGGCGGCGTCCAGCTTCTTCGGCCTCGGCGGCCGCCTGCGCGCCGACGCGCCCGCGGCCCGCCCGGCGGCCGACGACGCCTTCGCCCCGCAGGCCGACGGCCCCGCCCCCGGCGATCCCTGGTTCGAGGCCGTGGCCGAAGCGCTGGCCGAGGCGGGATACCTCGACAGCTAGGGCGTCCGCGGCCCCGCGGTTCCTCCGCGTCCATGCATGCCTGGATGGGATCGCGGCTGCGCCGTCGCCTGTCCGTCATCGCCTCGCAGGCGCGGCACCGTTCGGCCCGAGACGCTAAAACGTTCGTTCTAAGAAACGGGCTGGTCGCCGCAAATATCTTCTTCGGATACGACGGTTCGGAGAAGATCCGGTTTTTCGTGTGTAAAATACCAGCGGGTTCGGCAAGCGATGGCGCGTCGAAGCGCCGTGTTCCGGTCGTGCGGCGCCGCTCGACCAGTTGACAACGTTCTGTAAAAAGAACGAAAACCCGGTCTCTTCGTAAGGGATACGGGCCGAGGCCGGCGCGCATCCCGCGGTGATGATCGGAGGATCGGCGTGAGCGAGCGGCACGGAACACGGCGGACGGGGCGGATCGGGCGGCGGGCGGCCTTGGCGGGGCTGTGCCTGGCCGGCGGCCTGCTCACGATGGTCGGCGCGCACGCCGAGACGGCCCTGCTCAACGTCTCATACGATCCGACGCGCGAGCTCTACCGCGACATCAACGCGGCCTTCGCCGAGGACTGGAAGGCCAGGACCGGCGAGACCGTGACGGTGCGCGCCTCGCATGGCGGCTCGGGCTCGCAGGCCCGCACGGTGATCGACGGGGTCGACGCCGACGTGGTGACGCTCGGCATCCCCTCCGACATCGACGCAATCGCCAAGCTCACCAAGCGCATCCCCGAGGATTGGCGCGGCAAGCAGCCGAATGCCGGCCTGCCCTACACCTCGACGGTGGTGTTCCTCGTGCGCAAGGGCAACCCGAAGGGCGTCAAGGACTGGGGCGACCTCGCCAAGCCCGACATCAAGGTCATCACCCCGAACCCCAAGACCTCGGCCGGCGGGCGCTGGAACTTCCTCGCCGCCTGGGGCTACGCCTACAACCAGGACAAGGACGCGGCCAAGGCCGACGCCTTCGTCGGCACCGTCTACAAGAACGTGCCGGTGCTCGACACCGGCGCCCGCGGCTCCACCGTCACCTTCGCCCAGCGGGGCCTGGGCGACGTGCTGCCGACCTGGGAGAACGAGGCCTACCTCGTGCTCCAGGAGTTCGGCGCCGACAAGTTCGACATCGTCGTGCCGCCGACCTCGATCTACGCCGAGCCGCCGGTGGCGCTGGTCGACGCCAACGTCGACCGCAAGGGCACCCGCAAGCAGGCCGAGGCCTACCTGGCCTTCCTCTACACCGACAAGGCGCAGGCGATCTTCGCCAAGCACCATTACCGCCCGTTCAAGCCCGCCGCGGCGGCCGAGGCCGACCTCAAGCAGCTGCCGGACATCAAGCTGTTCAAGATCGAGGATCTCCAGGGCAACTGGGACGAGATCCAGAAGCGGAACTTCGACACCGGCGGCCTGTTCGACCAGCTGAGCCGCCAGGGGCGGTAGCGCCGACCGACCCCCTCTCCCTATCCGGGCAGCCGATCCCGGGCAGGCCCGAGGTCGCCGGGAGAAGGGACCCGCGATCGGGCCGGCCGCGTCGACCGATCCGAACGTTTCTCGAGAGACTTCCCATGGTCGCCCCACCCCGCCCGAAGCGGCGCTTCCGACAAGCCAGCGTGATCCCCGGCTTCGGGCTCACCTTCGGCTACACGCTGACCTGCCTCGGGCTGGTGGTTCTGCTGCCGCTGGCCGCCCTCGTCGCCAAGGCCTCGGGCCTCGGCCTCTCGGGGATCTGGTACGTCGCCACCGACCCGCGCGTGGCCAGCGCCCTCAGGATCAGCTTCGGCGTGTCGCTGCTCGCCGCGCTCACCGCCTCGGTGTTCGGCTTCCTCGTCGCCTGGGTGCTGACCCGCTACCGCTTCCCGGGCCGCAAGCTCGTCGACGCCGTGGTCGACCTGCCCTTCGCCCTGCCGACCGCGGTGGCGGGCATCGCGCTGGCCTCGCTCTATGCCCCGAACGGCCTCGTCGGCGCGCAGCTGGCGCGGCTCGGCATCCAGGCGGCCTACACGCCGGTCGGCATCTTCATCGCCATGGTGTTCATCGGCCTGCCGTTCGCCGTGCGCACCGTGCAGCCGCTGATCGCCGAGATCGACAAGGAGGTCGAGGAGGCCTCCGCGACGCTGGGCGCCACCCGGTGGACGACGCTGATCAAGGTGGTGCTGCCGCCGCTGATCCCGGCGGTACTCACCGGCTTCGCGCTGGCCTTCGCCCGCGGCGTCGGCGAGTACGGCTCGATCATCTTCATCGCCGGCAACCTGCCCTACGTCTCCGAGATCGCGCCGCTGCTGATCGTCATCAAGCTCTCGGAGTTCGATTACGGGGGCGCGGCCGCCATCGCCACGATCATGCTCGGGATCTCGTTCCTGACCCTGCTGGCGATCAACCTGATCCAGGCCTGGAGCCGCCGGAGGTTCGGTTATGTCTGATCTGAGCCTGACGGCCGCGCCGGCGCAGGAGGAGGCCGCCAGCGAGGGCCGCCTCGTGCGCGGGCTGCTGATCGGCACCGCGGTGGTGTTCCTGGCGCTGTTCCTGGTGCTGCCGCTGTTCACGGTGTTCGCCCAGGCGCTCTCCCGCGGCGTGGGCGCCTATCTCGAGGCCTTCTCCGAGCCCGACGCCTGGACCGCGATCCGCCTGACGCTGACGGTGGCGGCGATCGCCGTGCCGTTCAACCTCGTCTTCGGGGTCGCGGCCGCCTGGGCCATCGCCAAGTTCGAGTTTCCCGGCAAGAGCCTGCTGATCACGCTGATCGACCTGCCGTTCTCGGTCTCGCCGGTGGTCTCGGGGCTGATCTACGTGCTGCTGTTCGGGAGCCGCGGCCTGTTCGGCGGCTGGCTGCAGGACCACGGCATCCAGATCCTGTTCGCGCTGCCCGGCATCGTGCTGGCGACGGTGTTCGTCACCTTCCCGTTCGTCGCCCGCGAGCTGATCCCGCTGATGCAGGAGCAGGGCAACGCCGAGGAGGAGGCGGCGCTGACGCTCGGCGCCACCGGCCTCCACACCTTCCGCACGGTGACGCTCCCCAACATCCGCTGGGGCCTGCTCTACAGCGTGCTTCTCTGCAACGCCCGCGCCATGGGCGAGTTCGGCGCGGTCTCGGTGGTGTCCGGGCATATCCGCGGCCTGACCAACACCATCCCGCTCCACGTGGAGATCCTCTACAATGAGTACAATTTCGTCGCCGCCTTCGCCGTCGCTTCGCTCCTTGCCGGACTCGCCCTTGTCACCCTCGCCCTCAAATCCCTCCTCGAATGGCGCTACGGGGCGGAGCTCGGGTCGCGGGCACGGCATTAACGCGAACTCGACCGCGATCCGCGTCGAGGGCCTGTCGAAGACCTTCGACACGGCCGCCGTGCTGCACGACTTCAACCTCGACGTGCGCGCGGGCGAGCTGCTCGGCCTGCTCGGCCCCTCGGGCTCGGGCAAGACGACGCTGCTGCGCATCATCGCCGGGCTCGACACGCCGGACCGCGGCCGCATCCTGTTCGGCGGCGACGACGCCACCTTCCTGCCGGTGCAGCAGCGCGCGGTCGGGTTCGTGTTCCAGCACTACGCGCTGTTCAAGCACATGAGCGTGGCCGACAACATCGCCTACGGGCTGAACGCGCGAAAGCGCGCGGAGCGGCCGCCGGCGCCGGAGATCAAGCGCCGCGTCGGCGAGCTGCTCGACCTGATCCGGCTGTCGGGCTTCGCCGACCGCTATCCCTCGCAGCTCTCCGGCGGCCAGCGCCAGCGCATCGCGCTCGCCCGCGCGCTCGCCGTCGAGCCGCGCGTCCTGCTCCTCGACGAGCCGTTCGGCGCGCTCGACGCGCAGGTCCGCAAGGACCTGCGCCGCTGGCTGCGCGAGATCCACGACCGCACCGGCCAGACCACGATCTTCGTCACCCACGACCAGGACGAGGCGCTGGAGCTCTCCGACCGCGTCGCCGTGCTCGACAAGGGGCGGCTCGAGCAGGTCGGCACCCCGGACGAGGTCCAGGAGAACCCGGCCTCGGCCACCGTGCTGCGCTTCCTCGGCGACGCCATCGAGGTCGAGGCGATCGCCGAGGGCGGCCGGGTCCGCGTCGACGGCAAGCCGACCCCGGTCGCCGCGCCCGCCGGCCTCATCGGCCCGGTGAAGCTGTTCGTGCGGCCCTGGCAGCTCCAGCTGGTGGAGCCCGCCACCGCCCACCTCACCGGCACCGTCCGCTCGTCCTACCGCAGCCAGGGCCGCCAGCGCATCGAGGTCGGCCGCCCCGACGGCGGCCTGCTGATCGTCGAGGATTCCGACGGCGAGCGCTACGCCGCCGGCCGCGAGGTCGGCCTGCGGATCAACGGGGGGTACGTGTTCGGGTAAGCTTCCTCTACGAGGGTGCCAGGCTCACGCATCTCTGCCTGACGGTACCGGATAGCTCGTCGGAAGCGGCGCCTGGCCCCTGTCGCGAACAAGTGATCGAATTCCCGCCTCATTGCCCGCGCTTGCGCCTCCGACGATCCGTGCACGGCGGCGATCGGTCGGCAGATCGATGCGATCTCAGCGAACCGCTTGCCCCGAGGCGTCCGACATCGCGCGATCGGAGCGGCACGGCCGCCCCTCACGCCGTGGTCCCGTCCCGGCGGCGGAGCACCGAATGCTTGCGGCTGTAGAAGAAGTAGATCGCGAAGCCGATCGCCATCCACACGACGAGCCGCAGCCAGGTGTCGAGGGGCAGGCCGGCCATCAGGAACAGGCAGGACAGGATGCCGAGGATCGGCACCGTCGGCACGCCCGGCACGCGGAACGGCCGGTACATCTCCTTGTCCGAGCGGCGCAGGTAGATCACCGAGCCGCAGACCAGGATGAAGGCGGCGAGCGTGCCGATGCTGACCATCTCGCCGAGGATCCCGATCGGCACCAGCGCCGCCACGATCGCCACCGCCGCGCCGATCAGGATCTGGCTGCGATAGGGCGTCTGGTAGGTCGGGTGCACGTGGGCGAACAGGCGCGGCAGAAGCCCGTCGTTGGCCATGGTGTAGAAGATCCGGCTCTGGCCGTAGAGCAGCACCAGGATCACGGTGGTGAGCCCGGTGAGCGCCCCGAGCTTGATCAGCGCCGAGAACCAGGCGATGCCGATCACGTCGACGCCCTTAGCGATCGGGTCGGGGACGTTGAGGTCCTTGTAGGGCACCACGCCGGTGAGCACCGCGGCGACCAGCACGTAGAGCACTGTGCAGATCGCGAGCGAGCCGAGGATGCCGATCGGCATGTCGCGCTGGGGCGATTTCGCCTCCTGCGCGGCGGTGGAGACCGCGTCGAAGCCGATGAAGGCGAAGAACA
>NZ_JAKSYR010000191.1:0-217 GCF_022829705.1 Methylobacterium sp. E-025 | reverse complement strand
GTTGATCGCGGCGATGCGCGAGTAGGCGGTCGGATCCTTGTCGGTGTCGATCACGCGGCCGTTCTTGACGCCGATCTGGGTGTAGAGGCCTTCCACACCGATATCGAGGTCCTTCACCGGCGACCAGATCAGGCTCGCGCCGGCGACGAACTGGTAGGTGTCGCGAAGCGCCTGGCTGAGCTGGTAGAACCGGGTGCCGGGCGTGCCGACCGAGTTC
>NZ_JAKSYR010000009.1:0-404 GCF_022829705.1 Methylobacterium sp. E-025 | reverse complement strand
ACCAGGCCTCGCGCGCCGCTTTCACGTCCGGGCGTTCCTGCTCGGCGGCGTGCGCTGTCTTTTTTTGTAGGTGAGATCGCGTGCGTCGAGGAAGCTCCACAGGGTGCCGAGCCCGACCGTGAGGTCGTGCTCGTCCTGGAGACGAGCGTGCATCTCCTCACGGGTGATGTCGTCTTCTCCGTCGATCAGTCCACGCAAAAACGCCTGGTACGGATCGAGCTTCTAGCGGTGCCGCCGCTCCAAGCTCGATCCGCGCGAGGCGTTTTTGCGTGGCAGGATACACGGACAAGACGACATCACCCTTGAGGAGCTGCGCGCTCGGCTCCATGACGAGCACGACCTCACGGTCGGGCTCGGCACCCTGTGGAGCTTCCTCGACGCACGCGATCTCACCTACAAAAAAA
>NZ_JAKSYR010000189.1:0-335 GCF_022829705.1 Methylobacterium sp. E-025 | reverse complement strand
GGTATCGCTTCCTACGATCAAACGTTTGGAAGCTGCGCCCGGCGCTCTATCAGCTCACGGCCCTACGATCGCAGCCATCCAGCGCGCGTTCGAGAGTAAGGGCCTTGAGTTCATCCCCGCGAACGGTGGGGGCGCCGGCATCCGGTTCCGGGAGCGGTAGGCATGACCTCTTCGCCTTAGCGCCTATCCGAGGTCTCCCGCCTTGCTTGCCTGCTAACCGACCAGCTGCCGGACGCGCAGATCATGAGCCGACCAATCCTGGACCAACACATCCCTGCGCTCCTCCGCGCCGCCTTGCTGCTCGCTGGGTACGACCTTCCACTCCCACACCTCCC
>NZ_JAKSYR010000188.1:0-447 GCF_022829705.1 Methylobacterium sp. E-025 | reverse complement strand
CCCCGCGAGGGTGTGTCCGTTGAGGCTGACCTGACGGACGTAGAGGTTGCGGTCGGCCGGCGCGATGCCGCCGTAGACGTCGTCGAGGAACTGCACCGCGATGTAGTGCGCACCCGTGCCGAACGCTCCCGTGAGGGTGATGTCCTGCGTCTGGCCTGCAGCATGCGACGTGCTGGTGGTGAGTGTGCCGCCGATCTGATGGCCGTCCACCCGCACCTGGAAGTGCGGATCACCCTGGTAGCTGTCGCCCGACACGCGGAAGACGAGGGTGTCCGGAGCCAAGGGTGTCACGACCGGCGCTGTGGGTGTCGTGACCACGGACGCGGGGATCACTGGCGTAGCGGGTACTGTGACGACCGATGTCGCGGGGGTGTGAAAGTCCGCGCTGCCGTTGTTGAACATGTTGGCGACGCCGCCGCTGTTGTAGCCGGCATGGTTGTCGGCGGC
>NZ_JAKSYR010000186.1:0-11545 GCF_022829705.1 Methylobacterium sp. E-025 | reverse complement strand
GGCGAACGTGAAGGAGCTGGCATGGCCGACAAGGCAGACGTGACGACGTACATCCTGAAGCAGGCGCTGGCGGCCAAGGTCGGCGACCACGTCGAGATCGCGGTTGAGGCTGAGGACGGGACGCGGTTCAAGATCCGCTCGTCGTCCGAGCAGCTCGACGCGCTGGTGGGCGACCTCGACGGCATCCTCGATGCCGACGACGCCGACGCCGCCTAGCATCCCCGGAACGGCGTCACCCCCGAACGCTTCCCCAACGTTCCCCCAGAGAACGTCCCTCGAAGAACGAGCCCTGCCATGATCCACGCCGATACGCCGATGCCGGGAGAGGATGTCGGCGCCCTGATCGAAGATCCCGCCCGCCTCGACGAGGTCGTCCCGGCGACCGAGGAGGACATCGAGGCCGATCCGCAGCCCCAGCCCAACGTCCCGACGGAAGACGATCCCGAGGTCAAGGACACCGAGGTTCAGCCGACCTGAGAATCCTTGCGCAAACCGATCGAACGGATGCGCGCGGGTACGAGTTCGCGCGCATCCGTCGTTTCGCATCTAGAAGAGCGCGACGAGCCCGACGCCGAGGACCATCAGCACCCCGCCGAGGATGCGCCAAAGGCTCGCGGGATGGCGCTCGAACCCGACCCAGCCGAAATTGTCCAGGACGATCGAGGTGGTCACGCCCGCCGTCACCAGCAGGCCGAGGAACGGAGCCGCACCGATCTGACGCGCGACGACGAACTGCGCGAGGATGATGCATCCGCCGAGGATGCCGCCGAGCCACGCCCACCACGGCATCGCCGCGGCCTGCGCCACGGTCGGCCACGCGAGCTTGCCCGCGAGCAGGCCGACCACGAGGATGCAGGTGGCCGTGCCGGCGACGACGATCAGGCCCGCCGTCAACGATTCGTCCAAGCCCTTCGACAGCGCGCCGTTCTGCCCGGCCTGGACGGCGTTGGCGACGCCGGCGAGAAGCACGAAGCCGTAGAGATACCACATGGTCGCGATCTCGCATGATGAGATCTGTCGACATAGGGCGCCGAGCTCAGATGCGGATCGATGGGACCGGCGACATCTCGTCCTTCGCGCCTCTCGTGCACAATTCGATGGGCGGGAAACGCCGAAGATATTTTAGACGCGCGAGCTTCATAGGCCTGCGACGCGACGCATCAACGGCACCGGCCGACGAGGATTCGCCGCTGCGAAAGGCCGCCTCGTCGTCGAGGTCGCCGCCGACGCGTGTGCGGAGGCCTTCGCCGTCGCAGGTTCGGAAGCGGATCGAACGGGAACGGCGCTAATCGCGAAGTGCCGCTGCGAGCTCGGCTAAGGCGTCGGTGCTCGCGGGTTGCCAGGGATCTTGCCGCAAGGCCGCGTAGATCCTCGGAATGACGATCATGGCCTGGTCGAGCTCTGGGTCCGAGCCGGCGTGATAGCCGCCCATCACGCGCAGGTCGCTGGTGTCCTCGTAGCGCATGAACAGGTTCTTCAGGGCGCGGACGAGGTCCCTCTGCTCCCGTGTCCAGACCAGGTCGGCAAGCCGGGAGATCGAGCCGAGCAGGCTGATCGCCGGATAGCGGCCCTGGTCGGCGATCGCCCGGTCGAGCACGATGTGGCCGTCGAGCGTGCCGCGGATGCTGTCGGCCACGGGGTCGTTGTGGTCGTCGCCATCGACCAGGACCGAGAAGATGCCCGAGATCGTCCCGCCGCCCTCGATGCCCGGCCCGGCCCGTTCGAGGAGCCGCGGCAGATCGCCGAACACGCTGGGCGGATAGCCGCGCGCCACGGGGGGCTCGCCCGCCGCCAAGGCCACGTCCCGCGCGGCATGGGCGAAGCGGGTGACGGAATCCACGATCAGCAGAACCGATTGCCCGCGGTCGCGAAAGTATTCCGCGACCGCCATGGCCGTCTTCGGCGCCTGACGACGCATCATCGGGCTCTCGTCCCCGGTCGCGACGACGACGACGGATCGCGCGCGGCTCGCCTGGATCGGGCCTTCGAGAAACTCGCGCACCTCGCGTCCGCGCTCGCCGACCAGGGCGACCACGACGGTGTCGAACCCCTCGCACCGGGCAAGCATCGCGAGCAGGGTCGATTTCCCCACGCCCGATCCGGCGAAGATGCCGATGCGCTGCGCCGCGCAGAGCGGCGTGAACAGGTCGACGGCCCGTACCCCGGTCCTGAGCGGGCGCTCGACCCGCGACCGCTGCATCGCGGGCGGCGGGTCGGCGTCGAGCGGCATCGGATGCTCGCCGGCGGGCAGGTCGCCCAGCCCGTCGACGGGCTGCCCGAGGGCGTCGACGACCCGGCCCTTCCACGCCTCGCAGGGGCGAGGGTCGCGGGCGCCGACACGGTAGGCCAGCATGTCCAGGCCGACCTCCACCTTCGCGTCGAAGAGCTTGAGCAGCACGCCGTCGCGGTCGATGCGGATCACCTCGCCCTGCTGGGGCCGATCGCCTGCCGAGACCTGCATGCGATCCCCGAGCTTCAGCAGGGGAGAGCTGATGCCGATCCGGCAATGCGCGGCGCCGACCTCGCGCACCGGGCCGCCGATGCGGACCAGGGGCTGCTGCCGTTCGGCCAGCGCCTCCGCCAACCTGTCGAGCGCGTTCATGGACAATCCCGTACCTCTCCAGGCCGTGTCTGGCCGTGATCGCTTCGAGCGGCCTGCGCTCGCATCCCGCGCGAGGAGGCCATCGGCGGAGCCGGGTCGAGCCTGCTCCCGGCGGGACTCCCCGGGCGGGAGGCGCGGCCGGCGCCGGCCTCAGGAGGCCGGGCCGAGGGTGCGGATCGCGTTCTGCATCGAGGATTCGGTCTCGGCGACCGCGGCGGCCGCGCTCTCGAAGTTCCGCGTGATCATGATGAGCGGGGACATCTCCATCACCGGATTGACGTTCGCGCCCTCCTGGAAGCCCTGCTGCACGGAGACGGAGTCCCACAAACTCCCATTCCTAGCCGTTCGCTGCTATCCACTAACGTGTTGTTTTCACAGCAGGTTCGCCGAGACGGCGTTCGCCACGGTCCGCTGGCGTTCTCCCAAATCCAGGGCTACGATGTGGGTAGCGCCGTGGGTGAGGAAATGCCGGGCAAATTGACAGCACTTGGCGTCACGCGGCTGAAGACCCCCGGTATGTACGGGGACGGCGGTGGCTTGTGGCTTCAAGTCACCGGCAAGGGCGGGAAAAGCTGGATCTTCCGATACACGCTTCAGGGCAAAGCGAGAGAGATGGGGCTTGGCCCTGTCAGTACGTTCTCCCTGGCCGAGGCGCGTGATAAGGCGCTGGCGTGCCGGAAGCTTACCTACGAGGGCGTCGATCCAATTGAGGTTAGACGCGAGCGGCTTCAGAAAGCTGCATTGGAGGCGGCACGGACCGTCACCTTCCGCACCTGTGCCGAAGCATACATCGAAGCTCACAAGGCGGGCTGGCGGAACGGCAGGCACGTCGGACAGTGGTCGGCCACCCTGGAAAGCTACGCCTACCCGATCATCGGAGACCATCCGGTCCAGGCGATCGATACCGCACTGGTGATGCGGGTTCTTGATCCGATCTGGACGACCCGGTCCGAGACAGCGGCGCGGGTACGCGGGCGGATTGAGTCCATCCTCGATTGGGCGAAGACGAGATCCTATCGAGATGGAGAGAACCCGGCGCGGTGGAAGGGTCATCTCGCCAATCTGCTGCCGAAGCGCTCCAAGGTTAGCAAGGTCAAGCACCACCCCGCACTGCCCTTCAATGAAGTCCGAAGCTTCCTGAAGACCCTCGACGAACGAGGTGGCACTGCGGCGCGCCTGCTGGCTTTCACAATCTTGACCGCAGCCCGATCAGGTGAAGCGAGGGACGCCTTGTGGTCAGAGATCGACATGCAGGCCGGCGTCTGGACCGTGCCCGGTGTGCGAATGAAGGGCGGTCGGGAGCACCGAGTGCCGCTGTCTCAGCCAGCCCTGGCCATCTTGGCTGAAATGCGAGGCCTCGACGCCACGGTTGTGTTCCCCGGCAGTCGGAGCGGCAAACCCCTCTCTCATATGGCGATGCTGATGCTGCTGCGGCGCCTGGATAGAGGGGACATCACAACTCACGGCTTCCGATCTAGCTTCCGTGACTGGGCCGCTGAGACCACCGCGTTCCCGTCGGATGTCGTCGAGATGGCCCTCGCTCATGTGATCGACAACAAAGTGGAAGCGGCCTACCGGCGCGGCGACCTCTTTCAGAAGAGGCGCGAACTAATGGCTGCTTGGTCTGCATACTGCTCATGATCATTTGAAAGCAAATGCGATGAACACCCGTAAGGACCGCATTGGTCAGCAGACACAAGCGACGCAAAGGCGTGAGCTAGATAGGATCGAAAAGCGCCCGCGTATTTCAGAAAGCGCCCGCTTTGAGGATCCAAATCTACCAATATCTCATTACGATTTGGATAATCATGTAGAAAAATCACAATTATCCCACGTTCATCTGAGATATGAGGTTGACAAAGCTGGACGTATCGCGCTGGCAAGAGCAAAATTAGAACTGCTAGTCATTCCAGATACTATAAAACAAGCGAAATACCTTCAGTTAAATTTAGATAGATCTATCCGGAAGCTGCAATCCTTTGGTGACGATCGTGAGGTTGGTCTCGAAGGAAAGTTAGGATCGGTGTTTGAATATAGGAATACTGCCGTCGATAGTCCTACTGCCCACTTGAACCAGATATTTGAGCACATTTCTGGGTTGGCCAAATGGTCTGAGTCGCTTCATACAAACTTTTCAATTTCAAAACCTGCTCCGTCTCGGTCCGATCCGCTAGCGCAGCACTACATATCGGCGATGCGCGAGCGATTTAAATCTACGGAAAATTGGAAGTCTCCGTATCGGAGCTGCATCAACTCGCGGCGAAGCGTTTTTGTTGATTTGCTAGCAGATGGTTGGCGTGCGCTACAGTTTGGGAGAGACAAAGAGGATCTTGAGGAGATCCTCGGGCAAAAGAACGAGTACGCTGCGCAATACCCTTCCGAGTTCGATGCGAAGAAATTCACTCGCAAAGTCGGTTTTGGATGAAGCTCATCTAGTTCAATTTCTAGTCCGCTGAAACACCGGCGGACACACAAGGAAATTTGCTATGAACTTCCAATCAGTTCACGCGCCGCAGGGAGACCTGCGCGCGTCGCCGGAGAAGCTTGCCTACACGATACCCCAGGCGCTGTACGTCACCGGATTGGGCCGGACGACCATCTACGCGCTGATCGCCGAGAGGAAGCTGCGCACGATCAAAGTGGGCTCGCGCACCCTCATCCCGGCCGACAGCCTGCGCGGCTATCTCGCATCTCTCGAGCAGGAGGCCGCTTAAGGCATGGATCACAACGACAGAACCCCCGCCGCGGGCACGGCGAGGGCTCTGGAAAATGTCTGCTTGGCGGCTGACAACTTCCAGATAGCACTCGATACCCGCAAAATCCAGACTTCGCGCATCCTTTCGCGCTTCGCCTTCAGCCCCGCACTCGCTGCGGCTGTGGCCGACCTTGCCTTTGGGCAAACCGACGGGAGGCGCGCATGAGCGCCCCCCACTCGCCCGTGGATCACATCGCGTACGGCTCGCTCGACGCCTACCGCGAGTTCATCGCCGAGACCCTGGCTGGCGCTGAGATCCATGCTCGGATCGGTCAGAGCTACGTCGAGGCCGGCAACGATGCCGGGCTCGAATATTCAGTCCGGTGCATGATCGCGAACGTGCGCGCTGCGGCCAGCATCCTTGCCGAACTGAAGAAGTCCAAGGCCGAGCAGGTAGGCCGACGGACGCCTGCCCCCGACCGGCATCCCGCAACCGACAATCTGGAGGTGCGGGCATGAAGTCCGACCCATTCGCCGACGAGTTAGAACGCCTCGGTCCGCCGACGGCCGACGACTGGCATCATCCGCGTCACGAACCTATTGGCGCCAACGGCACTACTGGCACAGGGGGGCATGGTTCGTGGGGCGAGCCTGATCTTAGCCTGCTCGGGACCGGACGCCGTCCGGCTCCTGCATTCCCGCTGCACCTCCTCGGACCGTGGGCCGGGTGGTGCGAGCGCAAGGCTCGGAGCGCTTCGGCACCACCGGACTATGTTGCGGTGGCGCTGCTCGCGAGCGTCGGCGCCACGATCGCCAACGTTCGTTGGCCTCAGGCTGGCGCCGCGTGGGCCGAGCCGCCTGTCTTGTGGTGCGGCGAGGTTGGGCCGCCGTCGTCCTCAAAGTCCCCGTCCATGGACGCAGCCTTCACGCTGGTGCGCTTTGCCGAGGACCGCATGGCCTACGGCTTCGAAGAGGTGCAGCAGGAGCACGCCACGCTGAAGCAGGCCTGCGACGCGCGGGTCGAGGCTTGGAAGATCGAGGTCAAGACCGCCGTGAAGAACGGCGACGCGGACGTGCCGCCGATGCCGGACAATGCCCGCGAACCGCCGGCTCCGGTTCGCCCTCGCATCCGCGTAGCCGACGCCACCGTCGAGGCGTTGGGCGCATTGGCAGCCGGCCTACCGCGCGGCCTGCTGCTCGTGCGCGACGAGTTGGCGGGTTGGCTCGGTGCCTTTGATAAGTACGGTGGCGGCGGGTCCGATCGGGCCTTCGCGATCGAGATGTACGGCGGCCGTTCCTACGTCGTCGACCGGATGAAGAACCCGGAGCCGCTTCATATTCGGCACCTCAGCATCGGCGTGCTCGGCGGCGTCCAGCCCGACAAGCTGGAGATGATCCTCAACGGCCCCGACGACGGCCTGGCCTCGCGCCTGCTCTGGGCATGACCGGACACCAAGCCCGAGTTCACGCTCGCGCGCGGCGTTCAGGACGACGGGCCGATGCAGGCAGCCTTCGCACGGCTCACCGATCTTGCCCAAGGCATCGACGAATTCGGTCAGCCGGAGCCGGTGAAGGTGCGCCTGACACCGGAGGCGGAAGATCGCCTGGAGGCGTTCGCCCGCGATATGGTCGAGCGCTGCCATGAGGCCAGCGGACTGCTCGCCGGCACGCTCGGCAAGGCGCGCGGACACGCGCTCCGGCTCTCGGCGGTCCTGGAGCACTTATGGTGGTGCGGCGGGGCGCCGAATGTGGCGGAGCCGAGGGAGATCTCCCCGGATGCCGTCACGGCCGCTGCAGATCTTCTGAACGCCTACTTCCTGCCGATGGCTGAGCGCGTGTTCGGCGACGCGTCGATCCCGGTCGTTGAGCGACGCGGCATGCTGCTCGCCCGGCACCTGCGGCAGAACCGGATCAGCGAGTTCAACGCTCGGGATGTCCGGCGCCACGTCGGCGGCATATTGCGGGACGCCGCTGACATGGAGGCGGCCTGCAAGCAGCTTCTGGAGGCCAACCTCATCCGGCAGCGCTTCGCCCGTGCTGGCGAGCGCAAGGGTCGAAAGGCACAGAACTACGAGGTCCACCCGGAGGTGATTGCCGACCGCCCTTTTGCCGAAACCCCCATCCGTAGAAAGATGGGGACCCCTGTGCCGGTAGTGTCATTGGCGCCAATAGCGCCAAAAACAGAGCTATTGGCGCCAAAGGCACAAACGGCACAGGGGGGTAAGATATATTTGGACGGGGCCAACGCGTCTGAGATTTTCACAGAAAGGCGCAGCAATGGCAGGCGGTGAAATTGAGCGCGTAGCCCTGCTTCACGAATGGCCACAGGTCCGCGGCATCCGAGTTGTGGTCACGGAAACGACCGAGCGGCCCAGGACCGTAGCCCTTTCGATCATGGGTACCAACAACGGTTGGTCCGACGTGGTGAGGATCGACAGCAGCGATCCTGACTCGAAGGCACGGGCGATATCGCTTGGGGAGATCATCCAAGATGCGCTGGAGGCTGCCGAGATGACGTGGTTTCCCTACGACACCACTGCGTGATCAGGACGATGCTGCCGATGCTGGATCACGACCGGTTCGAGAAGTGCCTTGCTCTTTCCCGCCGGGGAGCAACTGAAGGTGAGAGATCAGCCGGTCTTGCTGCGGCAACCCGCGTGGCTGCCTCTGCCGGCATGACGCTGGTCGAGGCTACCGCCCTTGTTGAGGGCATTGCGCTGGCCAGGGATCGTTCGGCACCACCGCCTCCCTCGTCACCATACCCTCGGCAGCCGTTCCCATGGGCTCGCGAGAAGGAGCCGGTGAAGCCGATCACCGTTGAGGAAATCCTGGCTCAGAAGGCGGCCGACCTTGCTTGGAAGAAGGCTGCTGCGGCACGCGAAGAAAAGCGCATGCGCAAGCTATATGCGGAGCAAGACCGGGAACACATCGCGATCCGAGAGGCGCAAGCTCAACGCGATCGAGAATGGGCTGAAGCGAGGCAGCAGCCCGCATAGGAACGGCAGCCTTATTAACCGGCCGGCGGCGACAAGATTAGCTTGCCAACGAACGGCGCGTCCGCGTTGCGGTTGCTGGTGCAGCCATAAGCCGACTCGCCCGCCTTCATGGTTCGGACCTTCAGGACGCCTTTGCCGTTCCGCTTGATTGTGTAGCCCTTCTCACTGGCGTCATGAGTCAGATCGCCGTCGGCATGCAGCACATGGCCGTTCTCGAACTGGCCTGCAGCCGTGATCGTGACCGGCGTATCTGCCGTGCTGACGATGCTGATCGAGACGTTTGTGTCGGCCGGCAGCAGCAACTCGGCAGGCGCGCACACTGGCTTCCCGTTCTCCATCGAGATGGCCAGCTCGACGGGCGGCACCACTTCACTCGCGGGAAGCGGCTTGGTCTGCGCGAAGGCTGGCCCGGCAATCAGTAGCGTGCTGAAGGCGGCGAAGATGGTCAGGCTGATGCGCATGGCAGTGATTTCCAATGCCGACAACAGGATGACGTGCCGAGCGTAGATGGAAGAGGGCGCGGGTTCAGTATGTTCCGTACGTCGGGACGCACTGAAAGAGAGCCGCCTACTAGAATTCGCATTCATGTGGCAAGTTGACGCGGAATTCACCCGCCGCACACAACAATAGACAACAGCGGATAGCCGCGAACGACTGATCGGTATGGACAGCAGAAATTAGGTGTTCGACTGGACTTGCTTAGTAAGATTTGAGCAAACATTGTCATGGCCACGCAATCGCAATGCCGTGGTGCCCCGATGCCTACCGTCATTCCCCGCCCCAGCACGCTCCGTCTCAAGGTCGAGACCGAACTCGCGGATGCCGTCGATACTGCCGCTCGCCAGCGCGGTCAGACCATGTCGGAGTTCGTCCGTCAGTCCGTCCGGGCCCAGCTCACCGCGCACGGTGTCCGCCTCAGCCCCTCCAGCACCGACGACGGCCCAAGTCCTGCTCCGTCTGCCCCCGCGATGCGGCAGGCCGCCTGATGAGCGCCGGCATGACCCTTCCCCGTGTGAACGTGCGCGAGACGCGTACCATTCACCCTGTCGTCACCATCAGATCGCAGCCCCGCGATCCGGTCGTTCGGGACGCCGCTCAGCTTGCGCCGCGTACGTTATTGGAGATCGCGGCCGATCGCGATGCTGCTGTTGCTGAGCGCACTGCGTTGGAGGCCAGCCGCCCAGACCTGATGCTGATCGGCACCGCCGACGACGTGGCCGACCTCGACCAGCGCATCGCCGTGGCCAAGATCCGGATCGATGCAGCCGAGATGCAGCACGCGGCGGCGGTCATCGCTGAGGCCAGGGCCCACTCCGACAACGACGCCGAGCAGTCCCGTCGCAAGGCTCTGCGCAAGGCCGGGATGAAGGCCAGCGCCGAGGCGGCGAAACTCGCCGATCGGTACGTCGTCCTGGCGAGGGAACTGGCTGGCGTGCTCGGCCAGCTTCGTGAGCAGGAAGGCCGGATCGCCGAGGCCAACGCAGCCCTGCCGGACGGCGCAGAGCCGGTGCCGCCGGGTGAGCCGTTCAACGGCACCGAGACCATCCCGATGCGCACCGAGACCACGCACGACCTCGTCTGGGTCGACGCCCGAACCGGTCAGCCCGCCGGTATCCTGGCCGGCAACGATCTCCGGCATCGGGTCGCCAAGACGATCGAGCGGCGGGTCGCCGTGCCCAGCATACCCGGCGAGCCCCACGTCCCGCTCTCGCATCGCGTGACGCTGCCTGGTCTCGGTCGGGATGCCCCGCCGATCTGGCGCAGCCTTCCTCAGCCCCTCAGATCCAACACGGTATACCGCGCATGACCATCACCCGAGAGACCACCGAGGCCAATCAGGCTCACTGGCGTCGCGTGCTGGGCAAGGACCGCGCTCCCGTAGTGGTAGAACGCACGCCCACGCAGGCTGAGCGCTACGCGGCGTGGTCCGCCTCTATGCGAGCAGCCGAGCGCAAAGCGCCCGCGAGTGAGGGGCGCACGGTCGTTGCTGCTCGCGCCACGGCCTTCACCGCCTACCAGGTCGGTGATCAGCGCCACGCCACCGACGGGACGCTCTGGCGCCGCGTAGCCTGACACGAGATTGCGCGGCCGACCCGCGAGGGCCTCCAGCCGCGCCATTGAGGGCGATCCGGTCAGCCCAACAGCGACAAGCCAGCCTGTCCTACGCCTGATCCCAAGCCATGGGGGCGAAGGATCCAAAGGCCGGCAAGACCGCCCGCTCTCCAAGCCAGCGGGATCATCGGAGATCGCGGCGGAGGGGGCACCCCGCTGCGGTCTCCTCCCTCAGAGCTTCAGGAGAGCCTTATGGCGACGACCTTTGCGGACCTGACGACGTCCTGGCAGCAGATCAGCGCCACAGCGACGACCGTTCAGATCACGGCCGGAACCGTGCTGATGCAGGTAGCCACGGCTCAGCCCGCGAGCACTGACACACGCGGGCACGTCTTCGAGAACAGGGACCTTCCCGGCATCGGATGGGGCGCGCAGACGGGTGGAGAGAAACTGTATGCGCGTGCGCTGCAGGGCTCTGCGTCGATCGTCATGACGCCAGACATCGGATGAGATCGCTCATGAAAGTCAGCCCAGCCTCCCCGGTCATCACCTCCGATCCGCTGCCTGTCATCTGGTCCCCGCCCGTTGACCCGGGTGACGCTGGTGGCGTGGGCAGCAGCGCCGAGCGCCTAATCGCCCCCGGCACGCTTCACGAGACCGCCGAGGATGTGAAGGCTCGCGGCGGGATGTGGGGTCGATGGTGATCACAGTGGGCAGCGAGCGACGCTCAGTCGCCACCACCACCGTCTCCCCCGCCGCAGCTTCCGCCATCGCTGCTCGACCCGCCCGAGCAGGAGTGATGGCCACCGTCGCCGAAGAAACTGGGATCGGTCGAAGAGCCCCCGCTCGTGCCAGTCGAACCTCGCAGCGGCCAGGGATTGGTCGATCTCATCCAGTGAGGCCGCAGGCTCCACAGCGCGACGCAAAGTGCGAAGGCGAAGAAGAAGACCTCGTACTGCTGCTTCCTATCCATCGAAGCACCTCATCGGGCTCTGGAAGTGTCGCCAGCCTAGCACATCCAGAGACGCAGCTTGAAACCTTGGGTCCTTCCCCAGGGCGCGGAGGGTCGGGGGTCAGCGCGAGTTCGGGCTCTCCGCAGGTCTGAGCTTCCAAAACCCGGCAACGACAACAGCGGCAACAGGCAACGGCAGCAGTGGCAACAACGGCAACCAAGGCAGCGTTCGCACGGCGTCACAAGGT
>NZ_JAKSYR010000112.1:0-61090 GCF_022829705.1 Methylobacterium sp. E-025 | reverse complement strand
ATCAACGGGTCACATTCGTGTGCTTTCAGCGGGGGCCAAGCCGCGGTCGTGTCCCGCAAGACCTGCGGCCTCGGTGCCAACACGGTCGTCGAGTCCGCGACCGATCGTGACGGCAACGCCGCGTTGCCGGTCGTGTTCGACTTTACCGTGGCCGACACCGCGCGCCACAACCTGACGCTCGGGGTGCAAGCGTCCGCTCAGGGCGAGGCGACATCCGCGGCCGGTGCGCCGGTCGTCTTCGCGGCCGCGTCCACCGATGCGGTCGACGGAGCCGATCCGGTGGTGTTCAGGGAGGGCCAAGCCGTCGTCGTGTCCGGCCAGACCTTCGGCCTCGGTGCGCACACGGTCGTCGCGTCCGCGACCGATCGTGCCGGCAACGCCGCGGTGCCGGTCTTGTTCGACTTTACCGTGGCCGACACCGCGCGCCCCAACCTGACGCTCGGCGTGCAACCGTCCGCTCAGGTCGAGGCGACATCCGCGGCCGGTGCGCCGGTCGTCTTCGCGGCCACGTCCACCGATGCGGTCGACGGAGCCGATCCGGTGGTGTTCAAGGAAGGCCAAGCCGTCGTCGTGTCCGGCCAGACCTTCGGCCTCGGTGCGCACACGGTCGTCGCGTCCGCGACCGATCGTGCCGGCAACGCCGCGGTGCCGATCGCGTTCGACTTCACCGTGGCCGATACCACGCGCCCCAACCTGACCCTCAGCGCGCGGCCGTCCGCCCAGGTCGAGGCGACCTCCGCGGCCGGTGCGCCGGTCGTCTTCACGGCCGCGTCCAACGATGCGGTCGATGGAGCCGATCCGGTGGTGTTCAGGGAGGGCCAAGCTGTCGTCGTGTCCGGCCAGACCTTCGGCCTCGGTGCGCACACGGTCACGGCATCCGCGACCGATCGTGCCGGCAACGCCGCGGTGCCGGTCTCGTTCGACTTTACCGTGGCCAGCACGCCGATTGCGAAGGCTGACGCCCTTACGCTCAGCGCGCACACCATCGCGACAGGGAACTTGCTCGCCAACGACATCAGTTTAGGCGGCAATGCTTTGCATGTCACGACCGTGCGTACGACCGCCGGAACGACTTATGACGTTGCGAACACTGGTGGAGTCACGATCGCAAGCCAGCATGGTATCCTAACGATCGGATCGGACGGTCATTACAGCTACCTATCTCAGGCTGCAGGTGTCGAGTCCTTTACGTATATCGCAGGTGATGGTCATGGCGGCGCAGCCTCGAGCACCCTTACTGTTACCGCCGCCGCGCCTGCGCCAGCGTCCGACGCGACCTTCGCTTTCGCGTTCACGCAGGCAAATGTCGGTTATCGCAATGGTGATGCCCTGCTGACGGGACCGGATGGCATGGTTCACGATGTCACCGGCATCGGCCACCTTCATTTCACCGACGGCACGATAGACGAGGCTCGTGGATCGGCTCTCGTCGACGACCTCTACTACGACGCGCACAACCTCGACGTCTGGCGCGCCCACGTCGATCCCGAACAGCACTACGCACAGTACGGCTGGCACGAGGGCCGCGATCCGAACGCATTCTTCTCGACCGCGGCCTACCTTGCCGCCAACCCCGACGTCGCTGCCGCTGGCGTCAACCCGCTGACGCATTACGACATGTTCGGTTGGCGCGAGGGCCGCAGCCCCGGCCCGGGCTTCTCGGGCAAGGCCTACCTCGCGGCGAACCCGGACGTCGCTGCCGCGAAGGTCGACCCGCTGGCGCACTACCTCGGCTACGGCCAGGCGGAAGGCCGCGCCGCGTTTCCCGGGCTGACGATCGCCCAAGGCGGCGGCCACCACCTCTACGGCGACTTCGACGCGACCTATTACCTCGCCACGAACGCGGATGTGGCCACCGCCGCCCGTACGCAGACCGCGACCGCCGATTCGTTTGCCTTCACGCACTACCTCACATACGGCGCCCGGGAGGGCCGCGACCCGGACGCCTACTTCTCGACGACCGGCTACCTTGCCGCCAACCCGGACGTGGCGGCATCCGGCACCAACCCGCTGTTGCACTACGAGCAGTCGGGATGGTTCCAGGGCCGAGACCCGAGCGCGGCGTTCCACACGGCCGCATACCTGGCCGCCAACCCGGACGTGGCGGCGGCCGGCATGGATCCGCTGCACCATTATCTCCAGTTCGGCTTGGCGGAAGGGCGCCATCTCGCCTGAACCGCGAAGGGTCGTGCGCCGAGGAATCCCGATACGAGCCGGTCGTCCCGCTGCATGGGTGCTGGTTCGCCCCAGGCGAGCTCGTGACGAGGACCGGGTGCCGGGCGCGACGACGACCGAGCGTAGTCGGCCAAGCGGCGATGGGTCGCACAAACACCTCCGGTGCTGGCGGCCGATATCCCGGTGACGCGTCCTGGTGCAGGGTGTCTCAGACACCCCCTTCCGCCTGTCTTCCCGGCTTCCTCGGCGCGGCGCAGACCGCCGCCGCGAGACGGCGCGCCGGCTCGGCTTCCCGGGCAGGGTCGAACGTTCGGCTACGCCGGGAGGACGACCACCTTGGTCTTCACCGGCGTCCGGGCGTAGAGGTGGATCATGTCCTGGCTGAGCAGGCCGACGCAGCCGCTCGTGATGCCGGTGCCGATCGTGTCGGGCTCGCTCGAGGCGTAGATCGTGTAGAGCGTGTAGGCGCCGTTCTGGTAGAGATGCAGGGTGCGGGCGCCCAGCGGGTTGTCGAGGCCGCCCGGCATGCCGCGGGCGTATTGGGCCGCCTCCGGCTGGCGCCGGATCATCTCCTTGGGGGGCGTCCAGGTCGCCCACTCCGACTTGCGGCCGACATAGGCGTCGCCGTGCCAGAGGAACCCGTCGCGCCCGACATTGGCGCCGTAGCGGGTCGCGGCTCCGTCGCCCTCGATGCGGTAGACGTAGTAGTTGGCGGGATCGACGACGATCGTGCCGGGCGCTTCCTTGGTCTCGTAGCGTACCGTCCGGCGATAGTATTTCGGGTCGACCTTGCTGATGTCGACCGCCGGGATCGGGAACTTCTCGTCCGGCATCGGCCCGTAGGTCTTGGCTGCCTCGGCCAGCAGGATGCCGTCGGTGGTCGCGCAGCTGCCGAGGCCGAGGGCGCCGAGGCCGACCGCCGAGCCGGCCAGGAACGACCTGCGGCTCAGAAGCGCCGTCCGAAGCCGAGCGGTCCGGTCCATCGCGCCGGCATCGGCACGCCCACCATCCATGATCATGATCCCGAGCGTCCCATGTCCTGCGGCCCGATCGAAGCACGCTCCGACCGACGCTGCGCCAATGTACTGCCAAGCCAAGACCGGTGACAGCCGACGGGACTTGCAAGCTCGGCTTTTGCGTCGGGAGTGTGGCAAAAGTCACTCGGCGGCTCTGATCGTCCGCCGATGGCGACTTCAAGACATCGGTCGAATGCACTTGCCGCGAAGTCGCGCGTGCGTTCGGAGCTGTCCGACCCTGGGCGATCGCGGTGATGATCGCTGCGCGTCGCCGCGCTCGCCTACAGTGGCCGGCGCGAGAGGATCGATGCCGGAGGTGATCGATGCCGAGGTCCCTCGGGCGAGCCCGGAGCCGGATCCGATCGGATCGCCGCGCGATCCGCGTGTCGACGGCTCCGGGATCAGCCGTGCGACCGGCTCGCGATGCGGTCGAGGAGGACGTGCGGCACGGTCAGGGCGGACAGCATCTGGAGCGTCAGGGTCAGGAGGTTGGCCGGCGCATCCGCGGCGCCGGCGGCGTAGAGCGGCCACAGCCCCGCGCCGAGCAGCAGCGTCAACGCGAAGACCGGCAGCGCGGCGCGGACGGCGCGCGGCATCGTGTCGACGCCGGGCGCCTTCGCCGGGTCCCGCACCAGCGCCCGCATGTGCCGGGGGCCATGGAGGACGACGAAGTACAGGGTGAACGCGGTGAGCGGCGGCAGCAGCCAGAAGGCGGCGGCCAGGACGGACATCTCGGCCAGCACCGCCGGCCGCACGCGACGGCCGAGGAGCCAGGCCGCCGCGAGGGCGAGCCAGAGCCAGGCGGCGGCCGTCCACCAGGCGGGAAGCGACGGCATCGGCACCCGTGCGACCGCCGAGAAGATCTCCGCCGTCTCGGGCGGATGCAGGAGCGCCGGCAGGGCGATCGGGAGGCCACCGCGCACGAGCGCCTCGAACGGTCGGCCCGGGCCCGAATCCTCCTCGCCGAAATGCAGGACCGACAACCCGAGGAAGCCCGCAAGCGTCGCCAGGGGGGCGATCTGCCAGGCCAGGAGGACGAGGGCCGAGAGGCCAAGATAGGGAATGGCGAAGACCCCGAACCACGCTCGGCCGTAGCGCGGGCGCAGCAGCGGGGCCGCCACCGCGCCGTCGAGCGCACCGTGCGGAACGCCGAGGACGATGACGACCGTCAGGGCGACGAGCCAGGAGGTTTCGCGCGGGAGGAACGCGGAGGCGACCAGCCCGAGCGCGAGGAGCGCGGCGGCGAGCTGCGGCAGGCCGGTCACCCCCGCATGGATGCGGTGGCGGCTCGCGCCGTCGAGCCCCGCGAGGCGGGAGAGGGACGATCGAGCCGCCAGGAGCATCAGGCCGCCCGGCGCAGCGGCGTCGTGGCCGTCCGCCCCTCAGCTAGGTCGCGGTCGACGGCGCGGGTCGTCTCCAGCGTCGCCATGATGCCGTAGACGACCTTGGCGGTGAGATCGAGGATCGCGATCACCGCCAGCGCGAGGCTCGGCGACAGGATGCCGAGGCCGTCCTGGCCGACGAGCAGCACCACCGGGTAGGCGCACCACACCCCGGTGAGGAACACGGCATTGCGCAGGAAGGCCTTGCGCACGTCGGCCCGCTCGCCGGCGTTCTCCTCGCGCAGCTGCACGAAGATCCCGTAGAACACGGCCAGGAACGCGCCGCAGGAGATGGCGAACCACGTCCACTTCACGGCGGCGACGTCGGACAGGCCGAAGGCCAGGGCCGTCACGATCATGAGCAGGTCGGAGCCGATCAGCCCCCAGACGACGGCCGGCCGGCGCATGCCGGAATGCATCGCGGTGCGCGAGAGCCCGACGAGCAGGAGCGGCGTGGTGAAGGTCCAGTCGATATAGCGTGCGAAGTAGAACTGCCGCGCAGCCTCCGCCGCATCGGGACCGGCCGGAAGGGTGATGCTGCCCTGGCCCGTCGCCATGGCGAAGTAGGAGCAGGCCGCGATGATCGGCACGATTCCGTGGATGATCCCGTCGGCTTCTTCGGCGGGCGTGCGCCGCTTCGCGATGAACAGGATCACGGCGGCGCCTGCCGCCATTCCTGCAAAGCCCAGCCACAGCCAGAATTGAGGCGTCATAAATCTCTCGTCGGTATGGGGATGAAAGGGGCGCCCGGGACCGTGGCGCCCCTGCCCAATCACCCTCGCCCCCGATTGTTGCCAAGCCGCCGCGTCACAGGCGCGTGAGCCCCTGCGGCGCGTCGCCGCCTCGGCGAACGCGGGTTCCGCCCTGTCCTGCGAGAACTCGGCCTCGGCCGGCGTGCCGGGGAAGCATCGCAGGCTCCGCCTGAGAATGCTGACGCTGCGACGCGCCGTCAGGGCGCGGCAGACGGGGCGACCGCCTGCGGGCGCCCGCGCTGCCAGACCTCGACGATCCGGGTGCTGGCGGCGATGTCCTCGGACGGATCGGCGGCGAGCACGACGAAATCGGCGCGGCGACCCGCTTCCAGGCGGCCGCGGTCGGCGAGGCCGAGGAGGTCGGCCGCCCGCGCCGTCGCGATGGTCAGGGCTTCCATCGGCGTGAACCCGGCCTGCACCATCAGCGCCAGCTCGCGGTGCTCGGCCACGCCGGGGACGCGCTCGGGAGCAGCGCCGCTGTCGGTCCCGAACCCGATCCGGACGCCGGCGGTCTGGAGCGCCTTGAGGTTCGCGAGGTTCGTGGCCAGCGAGGCGCGCGCGGCCTGCGCCTTGGCGCTCGCGCGGGTGTCGCGCTGCCAGGCGGGGTCGTCGAACCGCGCCTTGAGGTCGGGCGCGAGCGCCGTCCGGACGAAGGGCGTTTGCGCCCAGGCCGGCGCGTCGGCGTAGGCGAAGGTCGCCTCGTCGAGGGCCAGGGTCGGGATGTACCAGGTGTCGTGCGCCTTCAGCAGCGCGACGAAGTCCGGGTCGACCGGCTTGTCGCGGACGCCGTGCGCCAGCACGTCGACCCCGGCCCGGACCATGGCCCGCGCGTCCTCGAGATCGTGGACGTGGGCCGCGACCCGCAGGCCGAGGCGATGGGCCTCGTCGATCACCGCCGCGTAGACGGAAGGCTGCATTTTGGCCGGCACGGAGCCGCCGAAATCGTCGAGCCAGAGCTTCACCATGTCGGTGCCGCGCGCCTTCATCGCGCGGACCGCGTCGCGGCCCCCGTCGGCGTTCGCCGGGCGGAAGAGCTGATCCGGGCTGACGCGCACCATCGCCTGCGGCGGGCCGCCGTCGGGCACCCCGATGCCGCGGTCGACGCCGAACAGGTCGGCGCCGGGGATGAGACCCGCATGCGCCTCGGCACGGATCTCGGGCATGATCGCGCCGTTGAGCCCGAGCGCCATGATCGTGGTGACGCCCCGGGCGGTGTAGGCTTCGAGCTGGGCGAGGATGGTCTCGCGCGTGTAGTTCCGGGCGCCGACGTCGACGCCCCTTACGATGCCGACGTGAGAGTGATCGGAGATCAGTCCCGGCATGATCGTGTGCCCGGGCCGTTCGCGGATCTCGGCGTCGGACGGCACCGCGACCGCCATGCGCGGCCCCGCCGCGACGATGCGGTCGCCGTCGACGACCAGCACCGCATCCGCGACCGGCTCGGCCGACAGGCCGTCGATCAGCCGGATGCCGGTGAAGGTGAGCGGCTTGGCGGCGGCTCCGCCGATGCAGGACAGGCTCGTGGCGACGGCCAGGGCCGACAGCAGCGCGTTCCGACGCATCGCACTCTCCTCCCGGATCGCCGACGGGACTTCGCCGGTCGCTCCTTCTGGCGTGCGACCTGGGACCCCGCGCGGTTCTCGAGCGCCGATCTGACGGCGTTTCGTCCGGTTTGTCGAGGCGATCCGGGCGTGCGGTGCTGCCCGGCGCTTCGATCCGCCTCGGACCGACGCACGGGCGTGCCGGGATGGATCGTCTGCCGGGGGGCCCTCAGGCGAAGAAGCGGTTGCCCGGGCGCGGCAGGCCGAGATGGTCGCGCAGGGTCGTCCCCTCGTAGTCCCGGCGGAACAGGTCGCGGCGCTGCAGTTCCGGCACCAGCCGGTCGACCACGTCGTCGAGGCCTTCCGGCACGAAGGGGAACATCACGTTGAAGCCGTCGCAGGCCCGGCCGTCGAGCCACTCCTCCATCCGGTCGGCGACCTGTGCCGCGGTCCCGACCATCTGAAGGCCACCGTAGCCGCCGACCTTGCGCGCCAGCTCCCGCACCGTCGCGCCGGTCCTGCGGGCGTAGTCGACGATCTGCGCCTGCCCGCTCTTGCTCGCGTTGGTCTCGGGGATCTCGGGCAGCGGCGCGTCGAGGGCGAAGCCCGAGGCGTCGACGCCGAGGCGCACCGAGAGGTTGGCGAGCCCGCTGTCGGGATGGACGAGCTCGTCGAGCCGCGCCTTCTTGGCCCTGGCCTCGTCCTCGGTCCCGCCCAGCACCACGAAGGCGCCGGGCAGGATCTTGAGGTGGTCCGGGTCTCGGCCGAGCGCCGGCATGCGGCCCTTGACGTCGGCGTAGAACGACTGGCCCGCCTCCAGGGTGGAGCTCGACCCGAACACCACCTCGGCGGTCTCGGCGGCGATCTGCCGTCCGGCTTCGGAGGCGCCGGCCTGCACGATCACCGGCCAGCCCTGCACCGGCCGGGCGACGTTGAGGGGGCCCTTCACCTTCAGGAACGCGCCGCGGTGATCGAGGACGTGCATCCTGTCGGGGTTGAAGAACAGCCCGCTCTCGGGGTCCATGCGGAAGGCGTCGTCGGCGAACGAGTCCCAGAGGCCGGTCACCACGTCGAAGAACTCGCGGGCGCGGGCGTAGCGGGTGGCGTGCTCGACATGTGCGTCGCGGCCGAAGTTGTGCGCCTCGTCGGGATTGCCCGAGGTGACGAGGTTCCAGCCGGCGCGGCCCTTCGAGATGTGGTCGAGCGAGGCGAACTTGCGGGCGACGTGGTAGGGCTCGTTGTAGGTCGTCGAGGCGGTGGCGATCAGCCCGATGCGCTCGGTGACCATGGCGAGCGCCGGCAGCAGGGTCAGCGGATCGAACGAGGTCACGGTGGCCGAGCGGCGCAAGGCCGCCGGCGGCATGTTCATCACCGCGAGATGGTCGGCCATGAAGAAGGCGCCGAACTTCGCCGCCTCCAGCCGGCGGGCGAAGTGGACGAGATGCTCGAGGTTGAAGTTGGCGTCCGGGTACCCGCCGGGATAGCGCCACCAGGCGGTATGGATGCCGAGCGGGCGCATGAACGCCCCGAGATGCAGGCGTCGGTCCCGGCTCATCGTCCCTCCTTCGTGCCGCTGCCCGAGCCGGACGGCGCCGCCGGGCCGAAGCCCGCGGGCGGACGCGTGCCGAGATGCCCGCGCAGCGTGCGGCCCTCGTACTCCGTCCGGACGAGGCCGCGCCGGCGCAGCTCCGGCAGGACCAGCTCGATGAAGTCGTCGAGGCCGCCGGGCAGGGTCGCGGGCATGATGTTGAAGCCGTCGGCGCCGCCGGCGCGGAAGCGGGCCTCCATCTCGTCGGCGACCTGCATGGGCGTGCCGACGATCTGCGAGTGGCCCCGCGCCCCGGCGATCCGCAGGTAGAGCTGGCGCAGGGTCAGCCCCTCCCGGCGGGCGAGGTCGAACATCAGCTGCTGGCGCGACTTGGCGCCCTCGGCCTCCGGCAGCTCCGGCACCGGGCCGTCGGGATCGAACCCGGAGAGGTCGAAGCCGCCGACCATCCGCTCGAGCAGGGCGAGGCCCACCACCGGGTCGATCAGGTCCTGCAGCGCCTCGAACTTGGCCCGCGCCTCCGCCTCGCTGCGCCCGACGACGGGAAACAGGCCCGGCATGACCTTGAGGTCGCCGGGCTCGCGGCCGAACCGCGGCAGGCGCGCCTTGAGGTCGCCGGCGAACTCGACCGCTTCCGCGAGCGTCTGGTTGGCGGTGAACACGACCTCGGCGGTGCGGGCCGCCAGATCCTTGCCCGGCCCCGACGAGCCCGCCTGCACCACCACCGGCTGGCCCTGCGGCGTGCGCGCGATGTTGAGCGGTCCGCGCACCTCGAAATGCGTGCCGCAATGGTTCAGCGGGCGGAAGCCGTCCGGCTTCGAGAACTGGCCGCTGGCGCGATCGATGACGACGGCGCCGTCGTCCCAGGTGTTCCACAGGCCCAGCACCACGTCGACGAACTCCTCGGCCCGGGCGTAGCGGTCGCCGTGGCGGGCGATGCCGGCCTCGCCGAAATTGGCGGCCTCGGCGTCGGTCGTGGAGGTCACGAGGTTCCAGCCGGCCCGGCCGCCGCTGAGGTGGTCGAGCGAGGCGAAGCGCCGGGCGACGTTGTAGGGCTCGTTGAAGCTGGTCGAGGTGGTCGCGACGAGCCCGATCCGGCTGGTGACGGCGGCCAGCGCCGACAGCAGCGTCACCGGCTCGAAATGCGCCGAGCGCGCAGTCCGCTCGCTCGAGCGCAGGTTCGAGTCGCGGATGCCGGAGCCGTCCTCGAGGAAAACGAGGTCGAACTTCGCCGCCTCGGCCCGCTGCGCCCAGCCGACGTAGCGCTCGAGGTTGAGGCCGCCGTCGGCCTCGCTCGACGGGTGGCGCCAGCCCGCCACGTGGTGGCCGGTGGCGTAGAAGAACGCGCCGAGGCGCAACGTGTCCTGTCCCAAGGTGTCCCGTCCCGCCGGCCGATGGTGAATGTCGCACTGGGCCTTTCAGGCGCCCGCATTGCAGAACGCGCCGCGACCTGCGCCGTTTCAGCGCTCGCGGCGCCGGGCCTCAAGGATGCTTGTGGATCGGATCGACCCAGTGGACGGTCTCCGGCCGCTCCACCGGCTCGACCTCCGGGATGTTGACCACCACCGCCTCGTTGTCGGAGCGCACGAGCACGCATTGCAGCGTCTCGTCGGGCGAGGCGTTGATCTCCTGATGCGGCACGTAGGGCGGCACGAAGATGAAGTCGCCGGGGCCCGCTTCGGCGACGTATTCGAGCCGGTCGCCCCAGCGCATCCGGGCGCGCCCCGACAGCACGAAGATCACGCTCTCCAGCGCGCCGTGATGGTGCACCCCGGTCTTGGCGTCGGGCTCGATCGCCACGGTGCCGGCCCAGATCTTCTGCGCGCCGACGCGGGCATGGTTGATCGCCGCCTGCCGGAACATGCCCGGCGTCTGCGCCGTGTTGGCGTCGAGCCTGTCGCCGGGGATCACCCGGACGCCGTCGTGCTTCCAGCGCTCGGCGCCCGGACCCGGCTCGCCCTGGGCGTGCGGGTGGTCGTGCGGGTCGTCGTGGTGATCGTGCATCGCTCGAATCCTGCTCGTCGGCCGATCAGCGTAACGCAGCCGGTTGCAGGAATCCCGTGTCGAAGATCGCCTCAGCCCGCGGCGCGCGCGCCTTCGGGATCAGGCCTGCGCGCACGTAGAGGTCGATGTTGGCCTGCTCGTCGACGATCACGGCCTCGTCGATCGGGACGTTGCGGTACTGCGCCCGGCCGAACCAGCGCAGCGGCACCGCCTCCGGCAGGCCGATGAGCTTCGACCAGACCTTCGCGTAGGGGGCGGGGTCGGCGAGCGCCCAGGCCCGGGCCCGCGCGAGCCGCTCCCCGAAATCGGCGAGCAGCGCGCGCTTGCCCTTCAGCGCGGCGTCGCTCGCCACGGCGAAGCTGAGGCCTGGCGTGATGCCGTTGCCGTCGCGCACGACACGGACCAGGCCCGCGAGCTCGGCGGTGGAGGTGTAGGGCTCCCAGGTCGCCCAGGCGTCGACGCTGCCCGAGGCCAGGGCGATCTTGGCGTCGGCCGGCGGCAGGAAGCTCAGGGTGACGGCATCGGCCGGCAGCCCGGCCTCCTCCAGGGCCGCGAGCACCACCTGATGCCCGATCGAGCCGCGGTTCGTCGCGATGCGCCTGCCCTTGAGGTCGGCGACCGTGCGGATCGGCGAATCCGCCGCCGCCAGGATCGCGAGCCCGTCCTGGCGGTTCCGGAAGGCGAGGAAGGCCTTGACCGGAACGCCCGCGGCGGCGGCGAAGGTGAAGGGCGCGTCGCCGACGCCGCCGGCATCGATCGCGCCGGCGTTCAGGGCCTCGAGCAACGGGGCGGCGGCCGGGAACTCGCTCCAGGCCAGCCGGTAGGGCAGCCCGTCGAGGACGCCGGCGGCCTCCATCAGCGCGCGTGCGTTGCCGCGCTGGTCGCCGACCCGGAGGACGTCCTCGGCCCGGGCGGGGATCAGGGCAACGAGGAGCGCGAGAACCGTCAGAAGCGCGCGCATCAGGCGGCGTCCGCGGTGGTGGAGCGGTTGGCGAGCTGCGCGCGGAAGGCCGGCAGCAGGTCGCGACCGTAGCCGATCGCATCCTCCAGCGGATCGAAGCCGCGGATCAGGAAGGTGCGCACGCCGAGGTCGTGATAGTCGAGCAGCGCCTCGGCGACCTGATCGGGCGTGCCGACGAGCGCGGTGGAATTGCCGGCCGCGCCGGTCTCGGCGGCGATCGCCGTGTAGAGGCGCTTGTCCAGGCGGGTGCCGCTCGCGGCCGCCGCGAGGAGCCTTCGCGCGCCCTCGTTCTGCGGGGTCGCCGCGGGGCCGAGGCCCCTGGCCGCGCGCACGGCCCTGGTCCTGGCGAGGATCGCCTCGGCCCGCGCCCAGGCCGCCGCCTCCGTGTCGGCGAGGATCGGCCGGAACGACAGGCTGAAGCGCGGATTCCGGCCGTAGGGGGCCGCCGCGGCGCGGACGCGGGCGATGAGGTCGCGGACCTGATCCAGCGTCTCGCCCCAGAGGGCGTAGGTGTCGGCATGGCGCCCGGCCACGTCGAGCGCCGCCGGCGAGGCGCCGCCGAAGAACACCGGGATGCCGTCGGCCCGCACCGGCTTCACCTCCGAGAACCCCTGCTCGACCTGGTAGAAGCTGCCGGAATAGTCGAACGGCGTTTCCGCGGTCCAGGACAGGCGCGCGACGTCGAGGAATTCCCGCGTCCTGGCGTAGCGCTCGTCCTTGCTCAGGTGATCGCCGTCGCGTGCCAGGTCCCGATCGTCGCCGCCGCTGATCGCGTGGATGGCGATGCGGCCGCCGGTGAGCTGGTCGAGCGTCGCGAATTGCCGGGCGGCCACCGTCGGCGCGGTGAAGCCGGTGCGATGGGCGATCATCAGACCGATCCGTCGCGTCACCGCCGCGATCCGGGACGCGATCAGCAGGGCGTCCGGCGCCGTCGAGTAGGCGGCGACGAGGATGCGGTCGAAGCCGCCGGCCTCGTGCGCCTGAGCGAGGCGGTCGAGGTAGTCCCGGTCGATCGCCGGACCCTCCGCCGGATGGATCTCGGAGGTCAGCCGGGGGGCCGCGAAGCCGATGAACTCGACGGCATCGGGCGGGAGATGGCTCATGGGACTCTCCTGATCGCTCGGGCGTTCGAAGGCCGGGGTGCCGCGCGCCGCGATGGCGCGTGCAGCCGCCCGAAGCAGTCGACCCGA
The DNA here is from genome assembly GCF_022829705.1 of Methylobacterium sp. E-025. NCBI lineage: Bacteria > Pseudomonadati > Pseudomonadota > Alphaproteobacteria > Hyphomicrobiales > Methylobacteriaceae > Methylobacterium > Methylobacterium sp. E-025. Next base: position 48,523 of record NZ_JAKSYR010000112.1, on the reverse strand, counting down.
GCGAGGACGCGCGTCCGACGCCTGTCGGACGGGACCGGGAAGGGCTGCGAAAAATCCGCCCGGCCTCGCCCGAAGTCAACGAGAGGGAATTTTTAATGCAGACGGCGAGCCAGAAAGACGATCTCCAATCTGGGGCCGCTGGCGAACTATATTCTACTCTTCAAAAGGCTCCTGACCTTCTGCCCTTCGTCCGATCCCGCGACATCATCGGCGACATCGGGAGCGGCACCGAACCCTCGCCGTCTCGCGAACGGATGCGTGAACTCGATGCCGTCATCGATCGACTCGCGCCTTCTTCCTGGAGAGCGCCGAGGGCAACCCCTACGCCAACGTGCGGGCGACGACGCAGGCGCTCGCGCACGACCCGCACATCGAGCGCCTCTCGGTGCCGCTGCAATCGGAGGCGGTCGCCGGCTTCATCCGCGAGCGCGACCGCGGCTCGGTGATCCCGGGTCCGCCAGCATCGTCCGCATCGGCCGGCGGGCAAATCATCCGGTAGGGCGCCGCGGACCATCGCGGCGCATGGTGTGCAACGGCGTCGTCCGCTCGATGCCGGGGGCATGCACGGCAGTACCGGTCAGCGCCGTCACCGCCGCCTGGTCCGCAGGGCCAAACCCAGCGCGCCCGGCCAGAACACGAGGCTCAGGGCGATGACGGGCCAGAGGTTGCGCCCCTTCCAGGCCGCGATCCCAGCCGGCAGGAGCAGGATGGGGATGGCGACCGCGAGGAAGAGCCAGAACTGGAGGTCGCTCATGGCTTCTTCAGGCAGGTCGCGACCGGTCGGGCGTTCTTGGCGGGCTTGGACTGCAGGTCCATGCATCCGACGGTGGCGATGCCGTCGGTGATCGTGACCGAGGGAAGCACCGCGTAGCCTTGGCAATAGGCGCCGATCAGGATCTCGTCGCGCCGGCAGAGCACGTCCTGCCGCACCAGGCCGTCGAGGGCGGGGCCGACGGGACCGGGCTCGCCGCGCTCGCCCCTGTCGCCGGTCGCGCCGCGCTGCCCGGTCGCGCCGGTGAGGCCCGCGTCCCCTCGGGGGCCGGGCGGGCCGGTGTCGCCCTTCGGCCCGGCCGGGCCGGCGGGGCCGGGCTTCGGATCCTGGCAGCCGCCGAGGGCGAGCAGGATGCAGGCACCGAGGAGGGACAGCCGCATCCGGCCGACCTCATCACCGATGGGCCGACGTCGCGGACGCACGGTCGGCGAGAGCGGGATCAAGGCGGCGCGCCGGACGACCGGATCAGGATCGGCCGTGCTTGCACGAATTCCGGAAGGCCTTGCGCGCCTTGCCGTGCAGGCCCTGCTTGTCGGCCTGCATCGAGCATTCCTTCGATCGCGCGGTGCGATCCGCCTTCGGCGCCGCGGGCTTGCTCCCCGGTGCCGTGGGATTGGCCGCCGGTGCGGTGGCCGCCGACCCCGGCACCGCGCCGGGCGCGTTCGCCGTGCCCTGCGCACGTGCGGGGGCGACGAAGAGAAGGCTGCTGGCGACCAGCGAGGCGGCGAGACCGAGCTTCATGATGGTACGCTCCCGTGAGGCGGCTGAAACGGATCCGCCCAGCCCGGCGTTCCGCCCCACACGGATCGTTGATCGACGCCTTGGCAGGGGTTCTGCGCCTCCGGTCCGATTCGAACGCCATTTCGGGCGCCGCTCGGTCATTCTTCGGCAACCTGTCTGCCGCACCATGCCTTGACTGCCTCGGCAGCCAGCAGATCTGCCCGATCCGCTGCGGCGGCCCTGCCTGCCCCCTCGGGCAGGGTCGCCTCCCCGGGCCTGGTGCGACGCTCGGCCGGCCCTTCCGTCCGGATCGTCTGTCACGGCTCCGAGACTTCGGGGACGGCGCCCTCGCCGTCCTTCCCGTCCTCCGTGCCGTCGCGGCCGGCCTCGGGCGGGGCTTCCTCCATCTCGGTGGTCTGCAGCCAGGTCATCAGGCGCTGCAGGCTGTCGAGGGACGGTTCCTCGGGGCGAGCGGTGGCGAGCGCCGCGCGGACTTCGCGCAGAAACGCCTCGGCATCGTCATCGGACATCGCGGCTCAACACGGTTGATGCCATTCCCGGTCGCTCATCGGAGACGATGACGGAGCCCGGCAGCGGTTGGCCGGGGGCTCGTCGCCCGTTGCGCCGAACGCCGTGGACACCGCGTTCGGGCCTGTGCGGGGGCGGAACGCGACGCCCAGGCGCCGCGGATCCCATGGGGTCAGGACGTCGACCACTCGCGCTTGACCTCCTCGGCCGGCCGGTCGAGGCGGACGGTGTCGCCCTCGACCGCCTGGACGAAATCGACCGGGATGTAGTGGTGCAGGCCCCCGGCGGCCGCGTCCTTCTTCGTCAGCTTGATCTCGCCCTTGTCGACGTGATCGACCGTGCCGACGTGGGCTCCGTCCGAGCCGACGACCTCGGCGTGTTCCTTGATCTGCGCGACGTCGACCATGCGTTTTCTCCCATAATACGGCTGTCTCAACGGGATGCGCCGCGTCGATGTTCCTCGTTCACGCTCCCGGCACAGGCCGTCGATCGGGCATGAACTGTCGATCGGGCTGTCCTGACGCGGGCGGGCTCCGGCGGAACTGTCCCGGGCGGATACGGTTGCGCTCATCACAGGCCTACGGACGGGGTGAGGTTCATCGTGCGCGACTGCAAGCGACCGTCACGCCGGAGCCTGCTGCGATCCGGGGGCGGCGTCGTCGCCGGCACGCTGCTCGGGATGACGGCCGACGCGGGTGCGGAGAGCGAGGCGGGAGGGCCGGCTGTGACGGAGACGGGCCGGCGCGCGAAGTCCCTCGACACCGACTACTTCAAGGGCATGTACGCCACCGAGGCCGATCCCTGGCAGTTCGCCTCGAGCGCCTACGAGCGTGCCAAGTACCAGGCGACGCTCGCCGCCCTGCCCCGGCCCCGCTACGCGTCCGCCCTCGATGTCGGCTGCTCGATCGGGGTGTTCACGCACCAGCTCTGCCAGCGCTGCGATGCCGTGGTCGGGCTCGACGTGGTTCCCTCCGTGATCGAGGCGGCCCGCGCCCGCTGCGCCGATTGCGCGAATGCGCGCTTCCAGCTCGCCGCCGTTCCGGGGCAATGGCCCGACGGGCGGTTCGACCTGATCGTGATCTCGGAGGTGGCCTACTACCTCGACCGGGCCGATCTCGCGCGTCTCGTCGCACGGGTGGAGAACGCGGTGCTGCCCGAGGCCGACATCGTGCTGGTGCACTGGCTCGGCGTCACCCACTACCCGCTTTCCGGCGACGACGCGGCCGAAGGCTTCATCGCCGGCGCGAAGGGCTTCGCGCGGGTGCTGGCGCAGTCGCGAACCGCCGAGTACCGGCTCGACGTGCTGCGCGCGACCAAGCCGGGCGCCGCCTCGACGCCGTGATCGCGCTTCGGGAACGGTGCGCGCCAGCGGTCTCGGCCGGCCTCGCGTCGCACGCATCGGCTTCGGGATCGAGCGGCCTCATCGCATCGGCGTCCGGTCCCCGCGCCGGGCCAGCCCGTCCGCGACGACGAAGAGCAGCAGGCCGGCCAGCATCAGGAGGAAGCCCGCGAGCGACTGGAGCGGTCGCGAGGCGACCAGGTGGACCAGCATGAACAGCGTGACGCCGAGGAAGATCAGCGGCGTGACCGGATAGCCCCAGGCGCGGACCGGCCGCGGCAGGTCGGGCCGGGTGACGCGAAGCCTGATCACGCCGAGGACGGTGAGGAACGAGCACAGGATCAGGCTGAACTGGATGAACTCCAGCACCGCCTCGAAGCTGCGGGTGAGGAGCAGCAGGCTCGCGACGACGGCCTGCAGCAGGGTCGCGGCCACGGGCACGCCGGTGCGGGCGCGCCGCGCGAACACGCGCAGCAAGGGCGCGTCCTCGCCCATCGCCACGGTGACGCTCGGCCCGATCCACATCATGGCGCTGATCGTCGGGATCAGGCCGAGGCAGATCAGGATGCCGACGAGCCGCCCGCCCGCCTCGCCGAACACGTGGCGCCCGCTGATCAGGGCGACCTCGATCTGCCCGGCGAGCTCCGCGGTCGGCGTCGTGTAGAGGAACACCGCGTTCAGCGCGACGTAGAGCACGAGCACGACGCCCGTCCCGACGAACAGCGCCCGCGGCAGGCTGCGCGGCGGATCGGCCAGATCCCCGACGATGTAGGTCGCCGCGTTCCAGCCCGTGTAGGCGTACATCACGAAGACGAGGCTCACCGCGAAGCTCGCGCTGAAGATCTGGCCCGGGTCGGCGGCGCTCGGCGCGAAGTCGGTCGACCCGCCCCCGCCGCCGGCGAAGCCCGCGACGATGAAGAGCACGATCAGCGCGAGCTTCAGCAGCGTGAAGCCGACCTGGATCGCATCGCCGTGGCGGCCCCCGACCAGGCGGATGGCGGTCACCCCCCAGACGACCGCGAGGCCGAGGGGCAAGGGCGGGGTCCCCGGCAGGATCGCCTGCGCATACTGGCCGAACGCCATCGCCGCGAGCGCCACCGGCGCGGCGAACCCGACCGTCGCGGAGAGCCAGCCGGCCATGAAGCCGAAGGCGGGGCCGTAGGCGCGGGTGAGGAAGTTGTACTCGCCGCTGGAGCGGGGAAACATCGCCGCCAGCTCGGCGTAGCTGAACGCCCCGCACAGGGCGACGACGCCGCCGACGAACCACAGCAGCAGCAGCGTGAAGCCGGACGTGATGTCCGTGACCTGGAAGCCGAGGCTGGTGAAGACGCCGACCCCGACCATGTCGGCGATCACGATCGACGTCGCCGCCCGGGTCGAGACGAGCGGCGGCGTTCGCGCCGCGGGCGGATCACCGATGTCGGACATGGCCGCGATCATCGCCGCGCCGACCCGCGCGATCAAGCGCGAGGGCTCGGGCACCGGAGACGGCGCGGTTCCGCCCGGAGAGGGGCAGGCACCGGCCTCGGCGGATGCGGCGGCCGATCGGCGGGCACCCGCCGACGCCCGAGCAGGTCGTCGACATCGCCAGGCGCTCGGCCGCCGGCCCCGCGACGCCGCGGTGACGCGCCGATGCCCGGCCGGCGCCGCGCGAGGGTCCATCCTCGGCGCTCAGCCGACGTCGAACGTCTCGATGTCCAGCGAGAGACGGGCCCGGAAGACGACCTTCCGGTGCTCGTCGCGGACCACCGCGAGGTAGTCCTGGCGCTCGGGGACGGCCGCGAAGCCCTGCGCGATCTTCGACATGATCCGGACGAGCTTCTCGCGCGCGGCATCCGCATCGGGCAGATCGAAGCCCTCGGTGTCGCGCACGAAGTGCGCGCCGTCATGCAGGTCGATGGTGAAGCGCGGCATTGCGGGACATATCCGTGGGATTTTATCCCACAGATACGGCATCCGCTCTTCCGTGGGAATGATCGTTCGGTCGCAGGTGACGCCGATCAGGACCTCCGGTGATGGATGCCTGCTGCGAGAACCGAATGCGTGTGATGAGCGGGAAACTATCAGGGGGATGGACGGGTGAACAGGCGCGACGATTGATCTCGCGATCACGAAGCGGCGCGTTCGTAACGCCCCGACAGAACCCGCGGGCCGCTGCAGCCGGATGATCGCGGCGTTCCCGCTCGCGGCCCCGCGGCGGTTGCACCGTGCCGGCCGCCCCGCGATGGTGCTCCGGAACGCCCGGACCGGACCTTGCCCCATGGATACCCTCTCGCTCGTCCTCGACGCGTTCTCGCCGATCGCGGGGCGCCGCATCGTCGATATCGGGTGCGGCCCCGGGGCGATGTCGGCTGCGCTGGCCGGCCACGGCGCGCGGGTGACGGGGATCGACCCCGGCGAAGCGGCGGTCGCGGCGGCCCGGCGCCGGGCGCCGGACTGCGCCTTCGAGATCTGCTCCGCCGAGGCCCTGCCGTTCTCCGACGGGACCTTCGGCGGCGCGGTCATCCTCAACGCCCTGCACCACGTTCCCGACCCGCGCGCGGCGCTGGACGAGGCGGCCCGCGTCGTCGCACCGGGCGGCCGGATCGTCGTGGTCGAGCCGCTGGCCGAGGGCAGCTTCTTCTCGGCGCTCAAGCCGGTCGAGGACGAGACCGCGATCCGCGCCGCGGCGCAGGGCGCCATCGCCGCAGCGATCGCGGCCGGGGCGTTCCTCTGCCTGTCCGACACGAGGTTCGTGCGTCGCGAGGCCTTCGCCGACCGCGACGCCTTCCTCGAGCGCGTGGCGGCGGTCGATCCGGCGCGGCGGGCCGCGATCCGCGACAACGCGTCGGCGATCGCCGACGCCTTCGCGGCCGCCGCCGAGACGGATGCGGGCGGGCGCCACGTCCTGTCGCAGCCGCTGCGTGCGCACGTCCTCGTGGCGGCGACGACGTCCTGAGCCTTACGCGTGCGCCTTGGCCAGCCGGTCGAAGGCCAGGAGCTCGGACACGAGCGCCGGCATGTCCCGCAGCGCCACCATGTTGGGGCCATCGGAGGGGGCGCGATCGGGATCGGGGTGGGTCTCGATGAAGACACCCGCGACGCCGACCGCGACGGCGGCCCGTGCCAGCACGGCGACGAAGCGGCGCTCGCCGCCCGAGCTTCCCCCCTGCCCGCCCGGCTGCTGCACCGAGTGGGTCGCATCGAACACCACCGGCGCGCCGCCCGTGACCGCGGCCATGATCGGCAGGCTGCGCATGTCGGAGACCAGGGTGTTGTAGCCGAACGAGGCGCCGCGCTCGGTGACGATCACGTTCGGGTTGCCGGCCCCGGTGACCTTGGCGGCCACGTGCTGCATGTCCCAGGGTGCGAGGAACTGGCCCTTCTTCACGTTGACCACGCGGCCGGTGGCGGCGGCGGCCAGCAGCAGGTCGGTCTGCCGGCACAGGAAGGCCGGGATCTGGAGCACGTCGACCACCTCGGCCGCCGGCCCGCACTGCCCGGCATCGTGCACGTCGGTGAGCACCGGCAGGCCGTAGCGCGCCTTGATCTCGGCGAAGATCGGCAGCGCGCCGGACAACCCGATGCCGCGGGCGGCGCCGCCCGAGGTGCGGTTCGCCTTGTCGAACGAGGCCTTGAACACGAGGGCGATCCCGAGGGACTCCGCCATCTCCTTCAGCGCGGCCGCGATCTCGAGCGCGTGGTCGCGGCTCTCGAGCTGGCACGGGCCGGCGATCAGCGCCAGCGGCAGGTGGTTGCCGAAGGCGACCGTGCCGGCGCGGACGGTCCTGGGCGTTGGGCTGTCGGTGGAATCGGGCATGGCCGGAGGCTTAGCCCGCCGGAGCCTCCCGCGAAAGTCCGGCCTTGCGGCGCAGGGCGGGCGGCCGGTTCGGCACCAGCACGCAGACGGTGAGGTCGCCGGCCAGCGCGTCGGCCCGCGGCCCGGTCTCGCAGCGCAGGGCCGCCTTGCCGGCGACGCCCTGGCGCGGTGCGTCGGCCAGCAGCGAATCCTGGTGGACCTGCCGTGCCAGCACCTCGGCGGTCTCGGCGTCCGCGCCGGCGAGCGCACGCGCCGCCTGGCCGATCAGCTCGTAGAAGCCGCGCTCCGGCTCGCGGTCGCGGGAGGCGAACACCATCCGCGCCGGCGCCCGGCAATCGAGGCTCATGCGCTCGGCATCGGTCGCGCGGAACACCGCGCGCGTGCCGGCGCGGCCGGCGAGCGAGGCGCCGGTGGCGCGGATCATCGCGGCGGTCAGCCCGTCGCAGGACGCGACGCGCGCGGCGCGCGGCGCGGCGCAGGCCGGCAGCGTCGCCACCAGGACGAGGAAGCCGGCCGCCCGGAGCAGGCCGCTCATTCCTGCGGCGCCGCGCGCACCGCCCGCTCCGATTCGAGCGCGGCGAGCAGGATGCAGAGCGCGATCCCTTCCGCCGCCTCCCGGACCTCGGACAGGCTCGGATAGGACGGCGCTAGCCGCAGCGCCGCGTCGCGGGGGTCGCGGCCGTAGGGGAAGGTCGCGCCGGCCGGCGTCAGGCCGATGCCGGCGCCCTTGGCCAGCTCGACGATGCGCTCGGCGGTGCCGACGCCGGCGTCCACGCTGACGAAGTAGCCGCCCTCGGGCCGGCTCCAGGCCACGTCCGTCCCGGTCAGGTGCCGCGCGAGCGCCTCGGTGACGGCGGAGAACTTCGGAGCGAGGAGCTCGCGCTGGCGCTCCATGTGGGCGGTGAGCCCCGCCGCGTCGCGCAGGAAGCGGACGTGCCGGAGCTGGTTCAGCTTGTCCGGGCCGATCGTGCGCTTGCCCGCCCGCGCGAGGTACCAGCGCACGTTGTCGGGGGAGCCGGCGAAGAAGGCCAGACCCGCGCCGGCGAGCGTGATCTTCGAGGTCGAGGCGAAGATGAAGGCGCGGTTCGGCTGCCCGGCCGCCCGGCAGGCTTCCAGGATGTCGGGGATCGCGTGGTGCTCGGGCGTGAGGTGGTGGACGGCGTAGGCGTTGTCCCAGAACAGGCGGAAGTCCGGGGCGCCGGCCTTCATCGCGGCGAGCCGCCGGACGGTCTCCTCCGAATAGATCTCGCCGGACGGGTTCGAGTATTTCGGGACGCACCACATCCCCTTCACAGCCGGGTCGGCGACGAGGGCCTCGACCACCTCCATGTCCGGCCCGTCCGGCGTCATCGGCACCGGCAGCATGCGGATGCCGAATTCCTCGCACAGGGCGAAGTGGCGGTCGTAGCCCGGCACCGGGCAGAGGAAGGCCGGCGCCTCCTCGCGCGACCACGGGCGCTCCGAGCCCGGCACGCCCTTCAGCATCGCCCAGACGATGCAGTCGTGCATCACGGCGAGGCTCGCGTTCTCGGCCACCACCACCTGCTCCGCGGGCACGCCGAGCAGCGCCGGCCCGAACAGCGCGCGCGCCTCCGCCAGGCCCTGCAGGCCGCCGTAGTTGCGGGCATCCTCCCCCGACGCCGTGGTGTGGTCGCCGTTGCCGGGCAGCGCCAGCATGCCCGACGCGAGGTCGAGCTGCTCGGGCGAGGGCTTGCCCCGGGTCATGTCGAGCTTGAGCCCGCGGGCGCGGAACGCCTCGTAGGCGCCCTGCGCCTGCGCGTAGCGCGCGGCCAGTTCGGCGGGGGACAGATCTGCGAGTGCGGTCATCGGGAAGGCGCCGGGTTGTTCGGATGTCGGGCGTGTCATAGGCTGATCCGTGTGCGAGCGCACGCGAAAGGCGCGTCGGCGACGCGGTCGAACCCCGACCGGGCTTTCCAGGTGCCGGACGGCTGGGCTAGGTTCGCGGCGAGGGGGTGCTCGCTCCGAGAGCGCCATGATCGACGACGTCTTCACCTATGGCGGACAGGCCCTGGGTTTCGTGGCGATCGGCCTGTGGGCCTGGCTCGCCCTGACCGCACCGTCGCTGCAGGCCTGGATCCTGGCACGCTACGAGGACGAGCTGCGTCTCGGCGCCGCGCCGTCGGCGCCCGCGCGCCCGGACCGGATGGGGCTCGTCGCCGGCGGCGTGACGATGGTCGCGATCCTGTGCCAGTCGATCGGGTTCGCGATCCCGGACTGACCGGGCGCCACCCCGCTCAGCGTCTCCCGAACAGCCGCTCGATGTCGTGGCGGCCGAGGGCGACGTAGGTCGGGCGGCCGTGGTTGCACTGGCCGGAATTCGGCGTCGCCTCCATGGCGCGCAAGAGCGCGTTCATCTCCTCCGGGCGCAGGCGCCTTCCGGCGCGGATCGAGCCGTGGCAGCTCATCCGCGACAGCACCGCGTCGAGGCGCCGCCCGAGCGGGCCGTCCTCCAGGGCCCCGGCCCCGCCCTCCTCCACCCCGCTGTCGTCCAGCGCGTCGAGGATGTCGGCGACGAGGTCGCGCACCGAGGCGCCGGCCAAAGCCGCGGGCACCGCGCGCACCAGCACCGCCCCGGGGCCGAACGCTTCCAGCGTCAGGCCGAGCCGGTCGAGCTCGGGGGCGGCCGCGGCCAGCCGCTCGGCGGCCTCGGGCGCCATCTCGATCACGTCGGGGATCAAGAGGCCCTGGCGCAGGATGCCGCCCGCCGCGCGCTCGCGCTTCATCCGCTCGTAGACGAGGCGCTCGTGCGCCGCGTGCTGGTCGACGATCACCACGCCGTCGCGGGTCTGCGCGACGATGTAGGTCTCGTGCAGCTGCGCCCGCGCGGCGCCGAGGGGATGGTCGAGGGCATCCTCGGCGCCGTCGAGGCTGCGCAGGTCGGCCGCGGGCGGCGCCAGGTCGGCCATCGGATCCGGAAAGGCGTCGGCCGCGCCGTCCGGCGCCAGCGGTGCCTGCGCCGGCTCGCCGAAGCCGTGCGGCCGATCCGGCGCCGGCCGGTGGAAGCCGGACGGGGCCGCGACGGACGGGGTGCCCGGGCGGAACAGGCCGGTCCGCGCGCTCTGGAACAGGCTCGGGCTCGCCGTCCCGCCATGCTGCGTCAACGGGATGCCGCCCGAGGGACGCAGGGCCTCGAGGGTGCGGGCCGCCACGCCGGTCGAGGCCCGCGCCCCGCCGCGGCGCAGCGCCTCGTGGATCGCGCTGACGACGAGCGCGCGCACCAGCCCCGGATCGCGGAACCGCACCTCGGTCTTGGCCGGGTGGACGTTGACGTCGACGAGGCCGGGCTCGCAGGCGATCGCCAGCCCGAGCACCGGATGCCGGTCGGAGCGCAGGGTGTCGGCATAGGCGCCGCGCACCGCGCCGAGCAGCAGGCGGTCGCGCACCGGCCGGCCGTTCACCGTGAAGTGGATGTGGTTGGCCGCGCCGCGGTGGAAGGTCGGCAGCCCGACATGGCCGGTGAGCGAGAAGCCCTCCCGCGCCATCGCCACCGGCAGGGCGTTCGCGGCGAAGTCCGATCCCAGCACCTGCGCGAGCCGGGCGAGGCTCGCGGTCGCGTCGTCCGGCTCGGCCCCGGCGAGGGCCGGCAGCACCAGCGGCGTGCCGTTCTCGCTCGTCAGCGTGAAGCGGATCGCGGGCTGCGCCACCGCGAGCCGGCGCAAAATGTCGGAGACCGCCGCGCTCTCGGCGCGGTCGGATTTCAGGAACTTCAGCCGCGCCGGCGTCGCCGAGAACAGGTCGGTGACCTCGATCCGGGTGCCGCGCGCCGCCGGCGCCGGGCGCACCGCGCCGCGCAGGCCCGCCTCGACGGTGAGCGCCGCGCCCGAATCCGCGTCCGCCGTGCGGGTGGTGATCGACAGCCGCGAGACCGCGCCGATCGAAGGCAGCGCCTCGCCGCGGAAGCCCAGCGTGTCGATCCGGGTCAGGTCGCCGCCCGGCAGCTTCGAGGTGGCGTGGCGCTCGACGGCGAGCAGCAGGTCGTCCGGCGACATGCCGGCGCCGTCGTCGACCACCCGGATCAGCCGCCGGCCGCCGGCCTCGATCGTCACCGCGATGCTGCGGGCGCCGGCATCGATCGCGTTCTCGACCAGCTCCTTGACCGCCGAGGCCGGCCGCTCGACCACCTCGCCCGCGGCGATGCGGTCGACGAGGACCGGGTCGAGACGGCGGACGGGCTGCGGGGCGGACATGTCCGGCCGCTTATAGACCCTGCCCGCGCCTCGATCCATCGGCGGCGGCGATCCGCCGGTGGATCCTGTCTCCTACGATGCTCCGCCGCCCGTGCCGTTGACGCTGCATTAACCACGCCCGGCTAGCCTTCGTTAACCACGCGGAAGCGGTGCGACGGTCGTCTTCGCACGCGCCCAGCCAGGGGAGTCGGGATCCGGTGCTGGGCTTGGAGGGCGAGGGGCATGCGCGACGGGAGGCGGGCCTTGCCTGCGGCCTCGCGCTGCTGCTCGCGGGCCTGCCGGCCGCCGTCGCGATCGCCCTCCCCGGCCAGGCGCAGGCGCAGGCAACGCGGTTCGAATCCCTGAGCCCCGTCGCCGGCCAGCCCGACAACCCGGGCATCGGGCAGGATCCCGGCCAGGACGGATTGCCGGTGCTGCGCCGCAACCGCCTGTCGGAGGGCCCGCCCCGCCTCGGCAACGGCAATTCCGGCGAGGCGGCGGGCGGCGAATCCTCCGGCGGCCTCACCTCCGGCGGCGCCAGCCTGTCGGGGCCGACCGGGGCCGAAGCCGGCGCCTCGAATCTCGACACCCGGGTCCGCTCCTCCGGCAGCCGCACCGGCGGCGCCACGTCCGGCACCAACAACCGCGCCCCGATCAGCCTGCTGCGTCAGCGCGCGGCGCCGCCCCGACGCCTGGGGACGGCGACCAAGCGCTACACCCAGGACGTCACCCAGATCCCCGTGCCGGCCCTGCGCCTCTCGCCGGTGATCCAGAACCCGGTGGTCGGCGTGCCACTGCCGGCCGAGGCGCCGCGGCCGCAGGCGCCGGGATTGCCGCTGATCAACCCGCTGAGCGGCGTCCTCACGCCGGGGGCGCTGCTGACCAACAGCCTGCGGCGGCCGATCGCCACCGAGGACGCCTACGCGCCGCTCGGGATCAGGCTCGGCAGCTTCACGGTGCTTCCGTCCTTCACCCAGAGCCTCGGCTACGACACCAACCCGGACCAGACCACGCCGTCGCTCGCCAAGGGCTCGGTCGCGCTCCGGAGCGAGGGGGAGCTGAATTTCCGCTCGGACTGGTCGCGGAGCGAGCTCGCCGGCGAGTTGCGCGCCGGCTACCTCGAGACGCCGGAGAACGAGGCGGCGAGCCGCCCGAACGCGGCCGGCACCGTGCGCCTGCGGATCGACGCCAACCGCGACCTGCGGATCGACGCAGAGACCCGCTTCCTCGTCGACACCCAACGCACCGGCAGCCCCAACCTCCAGGCCGTGACCGCGACCAACCGGCCGATCGTCGCGACCTACGGCACCTCGCTCGGCGCGACCGAGACCTTCAACCGGCTCTCGGTGTCCCTGCGCGGCTCGGTCGACCGCTCCGAGTTCGAGGATGCCCGGCTGTCGGACGGGACGGTGATCAGCCAGGCCGACCGCAACCAGAACCAGTACAGCATGCGCCTGCGCACGGCCTACGAGGTGACGCCGGAGATCAGCCCCTTCGTCGAGCTGCTCGCCGACACGCGGGTCTACGACCTGCGCCGCGACACCAGCGGCCTGCGCCGCGATTCCGACGGCATCGCCGCCTCGGTCGGCGCGACCGTGAACTTCACCCGCTCGATCAGCGGCGAGATCTCGGGCGGCCTGCAGCACCGGACCTACGTCGACCCGAGCCTGCGCGGCCTCGACGCGCCGATCCTCGCAGCCGCCCTGGTCTGGGCGGCGACCCCGCTGACCACCGTGCGCCTGAACGCGCAGGCCGGCGTCACCGAGACGACGGTCCCCGGCTCCAGCGGCATCCTGACCCAGACGGCGACGCTGGAGGTGCAGCACGACCTCCTGCGCAACCTCTCGATCATCGTCGGCGGCGCCTACCTCCGCAACGACTACCAGGGGGTGTCGATCCGCGAGACCGGCTTCTCGGCCACCGCCCGGCTCGATTACCGCTTCAACCGCTGGCTGACGCTGCGCGGCACCTACCTCTACCAGGAGATCACCAGCACGGCGGCGACGGCGAGCTTTTCCGACAACACCTTCCTGCTCGGGCTGCGGGTGAACCCGTAGCCCCGGTGCGCGGGCCCTCCCGGTTCAGCGCACCAGCGCGAGGGAGGCGCCGGACTTGGTGAGCGCGCCGTCGAGGGCGCCGCCGCCCTGCCGCAGGCGGGCGGCCACCGTGCCGCCCTGCTGGTACAGGTAGACCTCGCCGTCGCGGAAATCCCAGGCCGTGACCTTGGCCAGATCCTTGTTCGGGCAGCCGGCGGCGGAGGCCTTGTAAAGGTCGAGGGCCGGCGCGCTCGAGAGCGTCACCTTGCAGCTTCCGCCGGTCGCGTCCTTGGCGTCCCAGGCACCGACCACCGAGGCGCGCCCGCTCGCCACCACCGGCGGGGCCGGGGGCGGGGCGACCACCGGCTCGGGGATGACGTTGGAGGCCGGCGGGGCGATCGACGCCTGCGCGCCGATCGGTGCCTCGTCCGGCGCGGCGGTGGCACCGGGCGGCGGCGCGAGCGGCGCCGAGGTCACGGCGCCGGAGGGCATCGCCGGGGCGATGTTGTCGATGGCGGCTTGCTGTGCCGGCCCGCGGACGCGGGGTCCGTCGAAGCGCTGGGACGCGCAGGCGCCGAGCCCTGCCGCCAGCGCGAGGAGGGCGATCGTCGAACGGTACTGACGCGGCATCGGTCTCGGCTTCCCCGGCGCACGTGCGGCGCCCCTTGCGAGCCCTTGCGTCGGGGGCAATTGCGATGCCCGCAAGGCGGCCGGTCGGGGAACGGTCTTCGGAGGGCCCGCGCGCGGGGCTTTTCGGGCCGAGTGTGGCGGGGCGGCCTCAGTCGGCTGCCCCGCCGGATCACACCGTGCGCTCGACCATCATCTTCTTGATCTCGGCGATCGCCTTGGCCGGGTTCAGGCTCTTCGGGCAGGTGTTGGCGCAGTTCATGATCGTGTGGCAGCGATAGAGCTTGAACGGGTCGTGCAGCGCGTCGAGGCGGTCGCCGGTGTTCTCGTCGCGGCTGTCGATCAGCCAGCGATAGGCCTGCAGCAGCGCCGCCGGGCCGAGGAACTTCTCGCCGTTCCACCAGTAGCTCGGGCACGAGGTGGTGCAGCAGGCGCACAGGATGCACTCGTACAGCCCGTCGAGCTTGGCCCGGTCCTCGGGCGTCTGCGGCCACTCCTTCTCGGGGGCCAGGGTGTCGGTCTTGAGCCAGGGCTCGACCGAGGCGTGCTGGGCGTAGAAGTTCGTCAGGTCGGGGACGAGGTCCTTCAGCACCGGCATGTGCGGCAGCGGATAGATCTTTACCGCTGCGGTCTTGCGGCCCTTCGCGTGCTCCTGGCACTCGTCGATGCCCATGGTGCAGGCGAGCGCGTTCTGGCCCTCGATGTTCATGGCGCAGGAGCCGCAGATGCCCTCGCGGCAGGAGCGGCGGAACACCAGCGTCGAGTCGACCTTGTTCTTGATCCACAGCAGCGCGTCGAGCACCATCGGCCCGCAATCGTCGCGGTCGACCTGATAGGTGTCGATCCGCGGGTTCTTCCCGTCGTCCGGGTTCCAGCGGTAGACGCGGAACTCCTTGAGGTTCTTGGCCCCCGTCGTCGCGGGCCAGGACTTGCCCTCGGTGATCTGGGAGTTCTTGGGGAGGGAGAATTCGGCCATGGCTGTCGTTGGCTTCCGCTAGAGTCGATCGAAGCAACGATCGGCAAGACGCATCGGGAACGCGGTCCCGCCGATCGGCTTTCCGAAGCGCGCAGCTTAGTAAACGCGCGCCTTCGGCTCGATGTACTGGATCTCGTTCGACATCGTGTAGGTGTGGACCGGGCGGTAATCAATGCTCACCCGGTGGGCACTCTCGTCGAGCCACGACAGGGTGTGCTTCATCCACTCCTTGTCGTTGCGGTCGGGGAAGTCCTCGCGGGCGTGCGCCCCGCGCGATTCCTCGCGGTTGGCGGCCGATTCCATGGTGACGACCGCCTGGCCGATCAGGTTGTCGAACTCGAGGGTCTCGAGCAGGTCGGTGTTCCAGACGAGCGACCGGTCGGTGATGCGGATGTCGGCGGATGCCGACCACACCTTGTGGATCAGGCCCTTGCCCTCCTCCAGCACCTCGCCGGTGCGGAACACGGCGCAGTTGTTCTGCATCGTCTTCTGCATCTCGAGGCGGAGGTCCGCGGTCGGCGTGGAGCCGTCGGCGTAGCGGAAGCGGTCGAGGCGGGTCAGCGCCTTGTCGGCGGAATCCTTGGCCAGGTCCATCGGCCGGCCGTTCGGCTCGACGATCTCGGCGCAGCGCTGGCCGGCGGCGCGGCCGAACACCACGAGGTCGATCAGCGAGTTCGAGCCGAGGCGGTTGGCGCCGTGCACCGAGACGCAGGCCGCCTCGCCGATCGCCATCAGGCCGGGCACGACGGTGTCGGGGTTGCCGTCGCGCAAGGTCAGCACCTCGCCGTGATAGTTCGTCGGGATGCCGCCCATGTTGTAGTGCACCGTCGGCAGCACCGGGATCGGCTCCTTGGTGACGTCGACGCCGGCGAAGATCTTGGCGGATTCCGAGATGCCCGGCAGGCGCTGGTGGAGGATCGCCGGGTCGAGGTGGTCGAGGTGCAGGAAGATGTGGTCGCTGCCCTTGCCGACGCCGCGGCCGGCCCGGATCTCCATGGTCATCGAGCGCGAGACCACGTCGCGCGAGGCGAGATCCTTGGCCGACGGGGCGTAGCGCTCCATGAAGCGCTCGCCCTCGGAATTCGTCAGGTAGCCGCCCTCGCCGCGGGCGCCCTCGGTGATCAGGCAGCCGGCGCCGTAGATGCCGGTCGGGTGGAACTGCACGAACTCCATGTCCTGCAGCGGCAGGCCGGCACGCAGCACCATGGCATTGCCGTCGCCGGTGCAGGTGTGGGCCGAGGTCGCCGAGAAGTACGAGCGGCCGTAACCGCCGGTGGCGAGGATCACCATCTGCGCGCGGAAGCGGTGGATCTCGCCGGTGGCCTGGTCCATGGCGATGACGCCGCGGCAGCGGCCCTCGTCGTCCATGATCAGGTCGAGGGCGAAGTACTCGATGAAGAAGTTGGTCTGGTTCTTCACCGCCTGCCCGTACAGGGTGTGGAGCATCGCGTGCCCCGTGCGGTCGGCGGCCGCGCAGGTGCGCTGCGCGGTGCCCTTGCCGTAATCGGTGGTCATGCCGCCGAACGGGCGCTG
This sequence comes from Methylobacterium sp. E-025, assembly GCF_022829705.1. NCBI lineage: Bacteria > Pseudomonadati > Pseudomonadota > Alphaproteobacteria > Hyphomicrobiales > Methylobacteriaceae > Methylobacterium > Methylobacterium sp. E-025. Next base: position 32,006 of record NZ_JAKSYR010000112.1, on the reverse strand, counting down.
GTAGATCTTGCCCTCTTCCGTGCGCGAGAACGGCACGCCCCAGTGCTCGAGCTCGTAGACGGCCGCGGGAGCGTTGCGCACGAGATACTCGATCGCATCCTGGTCGCCGAGCCAGTCCGACCCCTTCACGGTGTCGTACATGTGCCAGCGCCAGTCGTCCGGGCCCATGTTGCCGAGCGAGGCCGAGATGCCGCCCTGCGCCGCCACCGTGTGCGAGCGGGTCGGGAACACCTTGGTGATGCAGGCGGTGCGCAGGCCCGCCTGGGAGCAGCCGACGGTGGCGCGCAGGCCCGCGCCGCCCGCGCCGACGACCACCACGTCGAAGGTGTGGTCGGTGATGGGATAGGCGGGTCCCTGCCCGTTCTGTCCGTTGGCGGCCATGGAAGGCTCCTTCAAGATCGCGAGTAGCAGGTCAGACGAGGCGGCCGAGCCCCACGCGCAGGATCGCGTAGAGGCAGGCCACGGCCACGACGACCGCGTAGAAGTTGTTGGCGAACACCGCGGCGATCTTCAGCCCCGGGCTGTGGACGTAATCCTCGATGATCACCTGCATCCCGAGACGCATGTGGATCGCGACCGAGGTCACGGCGAGGATCAGGACGATCGCGACGAAGGGGTGCGACACCAGGGCCACCGCCTCCGCGTAGGAGCGGCCGGCCATCAGCGCGATGATCACCACGAAGGCGAGCATCAAGGGCGCGTTGGCGGCGGCGGTCAGCCGCTGCATCCACCAATGCCCGACGCCGTGGTGGGCGACGCCGAGGCCGCGGACGCGGGCGCGGGGCGTGCGGATCGAGACCTGCGGGTTCTGAAGGATCTTGGCCTTGGCCATGGCGGGAACTCCTCAGCGCGCCAGAAGGGCGACGGCCCAGACGACGATGGTCAGCGTCGCCGAGCCGATCAGGGTGGCGCGGGCCAGCGCCATGCGCTTGTCGCGGTCGAAGCCGTATCCGGCATCCCACACGAAGTGCCGCAGGCCGCCCAGCATGTGGTGCAGCAGAATCCATGTGTAGGCGAACAGCACGATCCGCCCGATCCAGGACCCGAAGAACCACGCCACCCAGGCGTAGGCCGCCGGGCCGGAGGCGAGCGCCACGAGCCAGATCGCGACGAGCGCGGTGCCGCCGTAGAGCGCCGTGCCGGTGATGCGGTGGAACACCGACATCGCCATCGTCCAGGTCCAGCGATAGATCTGGAGATGCGGCGAGAGCGGCTGGGCGACGGTGGGGCGTGCGGTGGGTGCCATCGTGCGGGAGGCCTCGTGTCGTTCTCGGAACCGGGTCGATCTTGGAATTGGACCGTCTCTAATCTGTAGCGCTAGAGGCCCGAGCGTTTCGCCGCAATGCGGCATGGCAGGACGGAGATGACGATTTCGTCGGGATATCGCCTGCCGCCGGGCACGGCGGGCGCCGTTCTCGCGACACGTATCCTTCTCATGGCAGTCGCCCGATCAGCCGCCACCAGAGGTAGTCGAGCGGCGCGGCGACCAGCAGCGTCGCGACCCCGTAGGCGAAGGTCGCGCGCGTCGCGTCCTTCAGCGACACGCCGCCGAGCTCGCGCGCGAACACGATGGGCGGCGCCTGATACGGGAAGAACAGCGTCGCGTAGCCGAGCACCTGCACCATCACCACGTCGAGCACAGGCCAGCCGCTGGCCTGTGCCATCTCGCCCGCCAGCGCCGTGTAGAGCGCGGGCGCGCCGTTGGCCGTGACCACGAGGGTGAGCGCCGTGGCGATGCCGGTCAGCACCGCGAAGTTCTGCACGGTCGCGCCCGGGCTCAGGGGCGCGACCGCCAGCAGCGCGTGGCCGAGCCGCTCGCCCAAGCCGGTCTCGTTGACGACCGCCACGAGGCCGAGCAGCGCGGCGATGTAGAAGCAGGTGCGCAGCGAGACCTGCGCGAAGGCGTCCGCCGGCAGCACGCCGATCCGCGGCATCAGGCAGATCACCGCGGCCGAGAGCCCGACCCAGGCCGGGGCGATGCCGTGCAGCCCGTCGGTCATCCATAGCGCCAGCGTGCCGACGAGGATCGCGGCCAGCCGGCGCTCGGCGGGCGAGGCCGGGGGCAGGGCCGGCAGCGCCGCGGCACCGGATTCGAGCCGGTCGGGGAACAGCGTCACGAGGAGTGCCACGAGCAGCACGCCCTTCACCAGCGCCAGGACCGGCGCGTGCAGCCAGAGATAGGGCAGGTAGGTGAGGTGCAGGCCCTGGAGCCGCTCGGCCGCGCCGGCCATCACCAGGTTCGGCACGTTGGCGGGCAGGATCGCCGCCGACAGGATCGGGGTCGCGAGCCCGACCGCCATCACCGCGCCGATCCGGCCCTTCCGCCCGGGCGCCAGCCCGAACGCGTCGCAAAGCGACAGGGTCACCGGAATCATCAGCGCGATGCGCCCGAGGTTCGACGGCATCACGAAGGCGAGCAGGAAGCTGAACCCCACGAGCCCGGCGACGAGGCGCGGATAGGAGCCCGAGAGCCGGCCGCTCAGCCCCTGCGCCAGGCGTGCGCCGAGGCCGGTCCGCGTCATCGCGAGGCCGACCACCATCCCCGACATCACCAGCCAGAAGGCCGAGGCCGCGAAGCCGGAGAACACCGTCGCCGCCGTGCCGAGCTTGAGCAGCATGGCGAGGGCGAAGAACAGCAGCGCGGTGACGATCTCGGGCAGCAGCGCCGTCGCCCAGAGGCCCATGCAGAGCACGAGCAGCGCGCCGGTCGCCCAGATCGTCGTCCCGCCTCCCATGCCGCCCTGCCCCTACCCTGTTCGATCCGCCCGATGGTTAGGGGCCCGATTGGAACGGTTCGCAATACGGATTTCCTTGATGATGCCTTCGCGATCGGCGAAGGCTGAGCGTCGGGAGCGCGCGTTTCGCAGTCGCTCGTGCATCGCGGTGGCGCCGGCAGCGGCTTCGCGGCCCGCGTAAGGAAGCCCGGCGATGATGCGCTTCGACCTGTCCGACCTCACCCTCTTCCGCCACGTGGTCGAGGCCGGCTCGATCACCCACGGGGCGGCGCGCGCGAACCTCGCGCTCGCCGCCGCCTCGACGCGGATCCGGGCAATGGAGACCTCGCTCGGCGCCGCCCTGCTCACCCGCACCCGTCTCGGCGTCACGCCGACCCCGGCCGGGCGGGCCTTGCTGGCGCATGCCCGCGGGCTGATCGCCGCGATCGAGCGGATGCAGGGCGAGCTCTCGGCCTTCTCCGGCGGCACGGTCGGGCAGATCCGGGTCCTGGCCAACACCAACGCGCTCACCGAATTCCTGCCGGATGCGCTGGCCGCCTACCTGGCGAAGAACCCCGGGGTCAGCGTCGAGATCGACGAGCACACCTCGGACGAGATCGTCGGCCTCGTCGCGGACGGGCAGGCCGACCTCGGCATCCTGTCGGGCACGGTCGACACCGGCGACCTCGAGACCTTCCCGTTCCGACAGGACCGCTTCGTGCTGGTGGCGGCGCGCGGGCACGCCCTGGCCGGGCGCGGGGCGGTCGCCTTCGCCGAGGTGCTGGCGCACGACCTCGTCGGTCTCGACCGGGCGAGCGCGCTCACCCGGTTTCTCGCCGACAAGGCGGCGCGCGTCGGGCGCCCGATGCGCCTGCGCGTGCAGCTGCGCGGGTTCGACGCCGTCTGCCGCCTCGTCGATGCCCGCGTCGGCGTCGGCATCGTGCCCGAGAGCATGGCCCGGCGGGTCGCCCGCGGCCTCGACATCGCCGTCGTGCCGCTGGTCGAGCCGTGGGCGACGCGCGCCCTGACCCTGTGCCTGCGCAGCTACGAAGGCTTGCCGACCTTCGCGCAGGAATTCGTGACGCACTTGCGCGACGGTCGCGACGCCTGAACAGACCGCACCATGTCGTCGTCGATGAAGGCGCGACGCGATCTCTACCTTCGGTAGAACATTGCCACGATGTTTCTCGCTGGTCACGAAGGGTTGATCGCGAAGAACTACGCAAGGATCTTCTTTTCGGGATGGTTGCGACTTCTGTACCGTGCGGGCGTGTCGAAGGCGCCCCTGCCGGAGGGATGTGCTCGCCATGCCTGCTGAGACGGACTGCTTCGATGTCGTGGTGATCGGCGCCGGCCTGGCCGGAACCTGCCTGGCCGGCCGCCTCGCCCGCGACGGCCGCAGCGTCGCGCTGATCGACACCCACGCCGTCCACCCGCACGATTTCCGCGCCGAGAAGTACGGCTCCGCGCAGATGTCGCTGTTCGAGTCCCTCGGGTTCGGCGCCGCCGCCCGCGGGTGCACCACGAGGACCGACACCGTCCGGGTCGTGCGCTTCGGCAGCCTCGCGCATTGGGAGCGCAACACCGAGTATGGCGCCGCCTATCCCGACCTGATCAACGCCCTGCGCGCCGACCTGCCCGCCGGGCTGCTCACCGTCGGCCGGGTCGCCGACCTCGATCTCGGCCCGGAGCGGCAGGTCGTCACCCTCGGCGACGGGCGCCGGTTCGCCGGCCGCCTCGTGGTGCTGGCGACGGGGCTCGGCGACGTGCTGCGCCGCAAGGCCGGGATCGTCCGGCGCGTGATCGGCGAACGCCACTCGCTGGCCGTCGGCTTCGACATGGCGGCGCCGCGCGACGCCTTCCCGTTTCGGGCGATGACCTACTTCTCCGAACGGTTCGGCGGGCGCGACGCCTACCTGACGCTGTTCCCGCTCGGCGAGACCATGCGGGCGAACCTGTTCGGCTACCAGCAGCCGAACGCCCCCTGGACGAAGGCGTTTCGCGCCGAGCCGGAGGCGGCCCTGCGCGCGCTGATGCCGGGGCTCGCGGCCCATTGCCCGGACCTCGCCGTCGCCGGCTCGGTCGAGGTGCGCCCGATCGACCTGATGCGGGCCGAGGGCCACGTCCGCGACGGGGTGGTCCTCGTCGGCGACGCGTTCCAGACCGCGTGCCCGATTCCCGGGACCGGGATCGGCAAGGTGCTGACCGACGTGCGGCAACTGGCCGACGCCCACCTGCCGGGCTGGCTCGCGACGCCCGGCATGGGTGCCGACAAAGTCGCCGCGTTCTATGCCGACCCGGTCAAGGTCGCCTGCGACGCGGCGAGCCTGCGATCCAGCCTCTACGCCCGCGCGCTCGCCACCGAGACCGCCCTGCCCTGGGCGGTCCGCCGGGTGCGCAACCGCGTCGCGCGCCACGCGATCCGTTACGCGACGGGCGCCTCGCAGGGAGCGGTGCGCGCCGCCTCGGCGGTCGCGGCCCACTTGGCGCTCTGACCGCGCCGGGCGGTTGCCCCGTGCGGCCATCGGCGTAGCCTCGGCCGCGCGACGGGACGGAAAGGACGGCCATGGCGATTGCGACGGTGGACGCGCGCGGAAGCCGCCGAGGGGCGATGGTGCTGCTCGAGGTGCTGCGCTCGGAGGGGGTCCGCTACATCTTCGGCAATCCCGGCACCACCGAGCTGCCGCTGATCGACGCGCTCACCGAGACCCCCGACATCGCCTACGTGCTGGCGCTGCAGGAGGCGAGCGCGGTGGCGATGGCCGACGGCTACGCGCATGCCGCGCGCCGGCCCGCCTTCCTCAACCTCCACACCGCCGGCGGCCTCGGCCACGGCTTCGGCAACCTGATCAACGCCCACGTCTCGGGCACGCCGCTGGTGGTGACGGCGGGCCAGCAGGATTCGCGTCACGCGATCACCGATCCGCTGCTGTTCGGCGACCTCGTCAGCCTCGCCACGCCCGCCGTGAAGTGGGCGCGCGAGGTCACCAACGCCGACCAGCTGCCGATCCTGCTGCGGCGCGCCTTCCACGACTGCTCGGCCGCGCCCTCGGGCCCGGTCTTCCTGTCGCTGCCGATGGACGTGATGGAGGCGATGACCGCCGCGCCCGCCGGCGGCGTCTCGACGATCGACCGCTGCGCCGTGGCGGGCTCGCTCGAGCGGCTCGCCGACCACCTCGCCGCGGTGGCGCCCGGGCGCCTCGCCGTCATCGCCGGCGACGAGATCGACGCCAGCGACGCCTCCGGCCAGGCCGTGGCGCTCGCCGACCTCCTCGGCGCGCCGGTCTACGGCTCGTCCTGGCCGGCCCACATCCCCTTCCCCACCGCGCATCCGCTCTGGGCCGGGAACCTGCCGACCAAGGCCACGGAGATCGCCGGCATCCTCGGCGCCTACGACGCGGTGTTCGCGCTCGGCGGCAAGTCGCTGATCACGGTGCTCTACACGGAAGGCTCGGCGGTGCCGGCCGGCACGCAGGTGTTCCAGCTCTCGGCGGACGTGCGCGACCTCGGGCGCACCTACGAGACCACCCTCTCGATGGTCGGCGACGTGCGCGCCTCCCTCGACGCGCTGCTGCCGCTCCTGAGGCCGCGCCTCGCGGAGCGGGCCGACGCCTATGCCGAGCTGCGGGTCGCGGCCGCGCGGATCTACGCGGCCCGTCGCGGAAAGCTGACCGAGGCGGCCGACGCCGCCTTCGCCGACCCGGTGATCGCGCCGCTGGTCGCCGCCCGCGAGATCGCCCGCGCCGTCGGCGCCGACACCGCCATCGTCGACGAGGCGCCGGCGACGATGGCGCATCTGCGCACCTTCCTGCACAGCGACAGGACGCACCAGTACGCCTCGATGCGCGGCGGCGTCCTGGGCTGGGGAATGCCGGCCTCGGTCGGCACCTCGCTCGGCCTCGACCGCGCGCCGGTGGTCTGCGTCGTCGGCGACGGCGCGGCGATGTACTCGCCCCAGGCGCTGTGGACCGCCGCCCACGAAGCGCTGCCGGTGACCTTCGTGGTGATCAACAACGCCGAGTACAACATCCTGAAGAACTAAATGAAGTCGCAATCCCACTACGCGTCGGTGCGCGCCAACCGCTTCATCGCCATGGACCTCGTCGATCCGCGCATCGACTTCGTCGCGCTGGCCGCCTCGATGGGCGTGCCGGCGCGGCGCGTGACCCGGGCGGCCGACATCGCGGCGGCGATCGAGGACGGGATCCGGTCGGGCGCGCCGAACCTGGTCGAGGTGGTGGTGCGGGCGACCTGACGGGCGGCGTGCCTCACGGCAGCAGCAGGATCGATCCCGTCGTTTCGCGTGCCTCCGCCGCGCGGTGCGCCGCGACCGCCTCCGCGAGCGGGAACCGCGCGCCGATGCGCGCGACGATCGCCCCCGAGGCGATGGCGGCGAAGACCTCGGCCGCGTTGGCCCGCAGGTCCGCGGGGTCGGCATTGTGCGGAAACACCGACGGGCGGGTGAGGAAGAGGCAGCCCTTCTTGTTCAGCAGCTCCGGCTCGATCGCCGGCGCCGGGCCGGAGGCGGCGCCGTAGAGCACCACGAGGCCGAAGGGCGCGGCGAGGTCGAGCGAATGCAGGAAGGTGTCGCGGCCGACCGAATCGTAGACGACCCGCGCCTTGCGGCCGCCGGTGGCGGCGAGCAGCGCCTCGGGCCAGCCCCCTTGCGAATAGTCGATCGCCACGTCGCAGCCGGCCTCGCGCGCCACCGCGCACTTCTGCGCCGATCCCGCGGTGCCGACCACGGTGGCGCCGAGCGCCTTGGCCCAGCGGCACAGGATCTGCCCGACGCCGCCGGCCGCGGCATGGACCAGCACCATCTCGCCCGGCTGGACCGCGTGGGTGCGCCGGAGCAGGTACTGCGCGGTCATCCCCTTGAACAGCAGGGCGGCGGCGTCCTCGTCCGAGACCGCGTCGGGGACCGCCACCAGCTTGTCCGCCGGCACGACGCGCCGGTCGGCGTAGCTGCCGAGCCCCGCGTTCATGTAGGCGACCCGGTCGCCGACCCGGAACCCCGCGACGCCCTCGCCCAGCGCCTCGATCCGCCCGGTGGCCTCGTGGCCGAGCCCGGTCGGCAGCGGCAGCGGGTAGACCCCCTTGCGCTGGTAGACGTCGATGAAGTTGAAGCCGATCGCGGTCTGGCGCAGGAGCACCGCGCCCGGTCCGGGCGGGGGCAGGTCGACGGCTTCGAGGCGCATCGCCTCGGGGGCGCCGAACGCGCGGAGGATGACGGCGTTCGCGTCTGTCATGGCGGTTCTCCGAGGCCGGGCGACGGTCTCGACCACCTAGCCCTGCGCCCGGCATCTGCCTAGAAGGCCGGGACCGGAATCGGAAAGGGGTCGCGATGGCCGTCACCGACGTCGCCGCGGATTCGCTCGCCGCCCTCGACACCCCCTGCCTGCTCCTCGACGAGGCGCGCCTGAGCGCCAACGTCGCGCGGATGCGGGCGCGGCTCGCCGGCCTCGGCGTCGCCTTCCGGCCCCATCTCAAGACGGCGAAGTCCCTCGACGTGGCGCGCCGCGCGATGACCGGCCCGCGCGGGCCGGCCATGGTCTCGACGCTGCGCGAGGCCGCCTACTTCGCCGAGGGCGGCGTCACCGACCTCACCTACGGCGTCGGCATCGCGCCGCAGAAGCTCGATCGGGTCGGCGGCATCCGCCGGCAATACGGGGCCGACCTCGCGATCGTCCTCGACAGCGTGGCGCAGGCCGAGGCCGTCGCGGCGTGGGTGGCGGCCAACCGCGATCCCGTCTGCGCGCCCCTGCCCGTCCTGATCGAGGTCGACGCCGACGGGCACCGCTCGGGGGTCGCGCCGGACGACGCCGGGACGCTGACGGCGATCGGCCGCGTCCTCGTCGCCGGGGGCGCGGTGCTGCGCGGGGTGCTGCTGCATGCCGGCGACAGCTACGGCCTGAGCGAGCCTGAGCGGATCGCGGCGGCGGCGGAGGCCGAGCGCGCGGCCGGCGTCGCGGCGGCCGGGCACCTGCGGGCCGCCGGCCTCCCCTGCCCCGTGGTCAGCATCGGCTCGACCCCGACTGCGCGGTTCGCCGAGGCGCTCGACGGCGTGACCGAGGTGCGGGCCGGCGTCTTCATGTTCGGCGACCTGTTCCAGGCCGGCATCGGCACCTGCGCAACCGGGGACATCGTCCTGTCGGTGCTGGCGACGGTGATCGGGCACCAGCGCGCGAAGGGCTGGATCATCGTCGACGCCGGATGGATGGCGCTGTCGCGCGACCGCGGCACCGCGCGCCAAGCCGTCGACCAGGGCTACGGGATCGTCTGCGATCCGGCGGGGACGCCCTACCCCGACCTGATCGTGCGCGACGCCAACCAGGAGCACGGCATCGTCGCCCTCCGCCCCGGATCCGCCGCCGCGCTGCCGGACCTTGCCTTGGGCGCGCGCCTGCGCATCCTGCCCAACCATGCCTGCGCCACCGCCGCGCAGCACGGAAGCTACCACGTGCTCGACGCCGCCGGGCGCGTCTCCGCCACGTGGCCCCGCATCGCCGGCTGGTGATCCTCCCCATGACAGATCCGATCGAGCGCATCGCGACGAAGGCCGTGCCGGAGCCCGCCGGGCACTATGCCCAGGCGACGGCATGGCGCGACCTCGTCTTCGTCTCGGGCCAGCTCGGGCCCCGCCCCGACGGCAGCCATACCTTCGACCGCCCGTTCGAGGAGCAGGCTCGGCAGGCGCTGGCCAACGTGCTCGCCATCCTCGGCGCGGCCGGATGCGGCCCGGAGCGCGTGCTCAAGGTCACCGCCTACTTGGTCGGCGTCGAGAACTGGCCGGCCTTCGATCGGATCTACGCGGAGATGTTCGGCGCGGCCCGCCCCGCCCGCGCCGTGGTGCCGGTGCCGGGCCTGCACCACGGCTACCTCGTCGAGATCGAGGCCGTCGCCGCGCGCCCAGACCCGGCCTGAGCCGACCCATCGCAGCCGTTTACCGATCGCCGGGGGCATCCCCCAAACGGGTGATGTGCGGGTCGTCGGAATCGCGGTGTTCTCTCGTGTCCGAGCCTGACGAGGGAGCCCGACATGCGAAACCGCCAGGATTTTCCGATCTGGACGCGAAACCGGGCGCAGCGTCACGCCGCGCGCGGCTGCAGCCGGCTCGTGGTCGGCCTGATCCTCCGGCCGGGCCGCCGGCGGCCGTCGCCCCCGGTCGCGGACGGGCGTCCCTCGAACGTCCTGCCGTTCAAGATCCCCGCGACCGCGCAACCTTTCCGGCCCCCGCCGGCGCCGGTGGGCGACCTGCGGCACGGGTGAGGCCGCAGGTCTCTCAGAACCGCTCGACCCAGGGGCGCAGCTCCAGCTCCTGGGTCCAGGCGCTGCGATCCTGGCGCAGCACGTCGCGGTAGCTGCGGGCGATGGCCTCCGGGTCGAGGTGGCTGTCGGGGGCATCCGGCGCCTCGGGCGCGCGGGCCGGGTTCCGGATCGCGCCGTCGATGACGAAGTGGGCCACGTGGATGCCCTGGGGCTGCAGCTCGCGCGACAGGCTCTGGGCCAGGCCGCGCAGGGCGAACTTGCCCATGGCGAAGGCCGACGAGCCGGCGAACCCCTTCACGCTCGCCGAGGCGCCGGTGAGCAGGATCGCGCCGTGCCGGGCCGGCAGCATGCGCCGGGCGGCCGCCTGCGCCACCAGGAACCCGCCGAAGGCCGAGACGGCGAGCGCCTGGGCGACGGCCGCCGGGTCGAGCTCCGCGATCGCGCCGCGCACGCGCCCGCTGGCGTTGTAGACCACCACGTCCGGCGGGCCGCCGAGCGCCGGCTCGATCGCGGCAAACAGCGCCTCGACGTCGTCCGGCCGGCTCGCGTCGCAGGCGTGGACCGCCGCGCCGGTCTCGCGGGCGAGCACGTCGAGCTTGCCGACGTCGCGGGCCGCCAGCCCGACCCGCAGGCCGTCGGCGGCGAGTTGCCGGGCGAGCGCCGCGCTGAGGCCCGAGCCGGCCCCGACGATCAGGGCGCGATGATAGGTCGGTCTCATGGAGGCGGCTTCCGGGTTGTCCGACGGGGCAACGTCGGGCGGGCGGGGCCGGTTCGCGCGCAGGGGCGACGAGTCAGTCCCGCCGCTCGCGGAAGAAGGCGCGCAGCAATGCCGCCGCCTCGTCCTCGCGGAAGCCGCCATACACGTCCGGCGCGTGGTGGCAGGTCGGATGGTTGAACACGCGTGCGCCGTTCTCGACCCCGCCGCCCTTGGGGTCGGCGGCGCCGTAATAGAGCCGCCGGATCCGCGCGAACCCGATCGCGCCCGCGCACATCGGGCACGGCTCCAGGGTCACGTAGAGGTCGCAGCCCGGCAGCCGGTCGTCGCCGAGGGCGGCGCAGGCGGCGCGGATCGCCAGGATCTCCGCATGCGCCGTCGGATCGTTGAGCGCCCGCGGCCGGTTGTGCGTCACCGCCAGCACGACGTCGCCGCGCACGATGACGGCACCGACCGGCACCTCGCCGGCCTCCGCCGCGCGGCGCGCCGCGGCGAAGGCGAGATCGAACGGCGACGTCTTCGCGGGAGGGATCGAGTGGGGCACGAGGACGTTCCTAGCCGCCGGCACCGCCGCCGCAAAGCGCGCCGCACCGGCCGGCACATCGACCCCAATCCGATCAATGTTAATCGGCGGAACATTCAACGGGGGCCGGCCGTTTCTCATCCAACGCGGCAGGGCCGCATTCAGGATGAGGAGCCGGCGATGAGCAGCACCACCGACAAGATCAAGGGCGCCGCCAACGAGGCGGTCGGCAAGGCCAAGCAGGGCATCGGCAACGCGACGGACAACGCGAACCTGAAGGCCGACGGCGCCGCGCAGGAAGCCAAGGGCAAGGCCGAAGGCGTCAAGGGCGACGTGAAGTCGGCCGTCGGCAAGTAAGCCTCGCAGCAACGCATCCCCCGGTGCGGATGCGGGTTTCGTTCCGCATCGGGGTTCGGTCGGCCGGTCGGTGCGTCCCCCGGCCTTGCATCAACGCATTCGTTTCCAGGAGGTCTGCATGATCGGTTGGGCCATCACCTTTCTCGTGGTCGCGTTGGTCGCGGCGCTCCTCGGCTTCGGCGGCATCGCCGGGACGGCGATGGAGGCGGCCAAGATCGTCTTCTTCGTGGCCATCGCCCTGTTCCTGGTCTCCGCCGTGTTCGGCGTGATGCGCGGACGCGCGCCGCGGCTCTGACCGGCCGGACTAGTTCTGCGTTGTGAGAAGGGCGGCCCGGATCGGGCCGCCCTTCTCGCGTGACGGGGTGCATTGGAACGCGTGCGGGCGTAGCCTCAGGTGCCCTCACCTCACCCTGTCCGGTCCATGAATCCCCAAACCTGGGCGCTCTTCTTCTGCGCCGTCTTCCTGCTTTCCGGCACCCCCGGCCCGAACATGCTGCACGTGATGACGCGCAGCCTTCGCTTCGGCCTCGGAGCCAGCCTGTTCGCCATGGCCGGGTGCCTGTCGGCCGTGGTGCTGGTACTCTGCGCCTCGGCGACGGGGCTCGGCGCCGTGCTCGCCGCCTCGCCCAACCTGTTCGCAGGGCTGCGCTATGCCGGCGTCGCATACCTGGTCCTCCTCGGGATTCAGGCGTGGCGCGGGGCCGGCGGGGTGCCGCAGGTCGGAACGGGACCGATCGCCCCCTCCGCCGGCGGCCTGTTCCGGGGCGGGTTCCTGATCGGGGCGAGCAACCCGAAGCTCCTGCTGTTCGCGGCGGCGTTCCTGCCGCAATTCATCGATCCCGCCGCGGATCAGGGGTTGCAGCTGACGATCCTGGTCGCGACCTTCGCCGCCGCCGAGGCGTTCTGGTATGCCGTCTACGCCCTCGGCGGCCGGCAGCTCGCGCGCCATCTCGCCAGGCCTGCGCTGCGGCGCCTGTTCGACCGGGCCACCGGTGCGATCTTCGTCGGCTTCGGGCTCGGCCTACTGGCCGGACGCCCCTGAGCGACGATCCGTCTCGCGCGGCGGGGCCCGCTCTGTTATGGGCTTGCCGATGAGCGACAATCCGACCACCCCCTCCGCGGACGAGCCCGTCCGCGGTCCCGAGACGACGCAGGCGCCCGAGACCCCGGCGAACGCCGAGCCCGCACGCCGCGAGGCCGCCTCTCAGGACGAGCCTTCCCGTCCAAAGCCTTGGAGCCCGGCCACCGACGCCAACGTCCGATCCGCGGACGACGAGGCGCCGCGGGAGCGCGTGGCCCGCGACCGACCCAAGGACCGGCACGCCAACGAGCGCCCGGCCAAGGAGAAGGTTTCGAAGGAGCGCGGCGGCGACGCCCCCCTGCGCCGCCGTCCGGCCGCGGCAGCGTCGGCCCCCGTCGATGAGGCCGAGCTCGAGGATCTCGAGGCCGCCGCGCCGGAGGCCACGGCTTCCGAGATCGCGGCCCCCGAGACCGCGCCGGCGACGGCCGCCCCCGCTGCGCCCGAGACCTACGAGGGCGAGCGCATCGCCAAGGCGATCGCCCGCGCCGGCATCGCCTCTCGCCGCGACGTCGAGGCGATGATCGCGGAAGGCCGCATCACGCTGAACGGCCGCGTGCTCGACACGCCGGCGATCAACGTGACGGATTCCGACGCCATCACCGTTGACGGCGAGCCGCTGCCGACGCGCGAGCGCACCCGGCTCTGGATCTTCCACAAGCCGCGTGGCCTCGTCACCACGGCGCGCGACCCGGAAGGGCGCCAGACCGTGTTCGAGGTGATGCCCGAGGAGATGCCGCGCGTCGTCGCCATCGGCCGCCTCGACATCAACACCGAAGGCCTGCTGCTGCTGACCAACGACGGCGGCCTCGCCAAGGTGATCGCCCATCCCGATACCGGCTGGCTGCGCCGCTACCGCGTGCGTGCCTTCGGCGACATCACGCAGATGGAGCTCGACCAGCTGCGCAAGGGCGTGACCATCGACGGCATGGAATACGGCCCGGTCGAGGCGACCCTCGATCGCGCCAGCGGCGACAACGTTTGGCTGACGCTCGGCCTGCGCGAGGGCAAGAACCGCGAGGTTAAGCGCATCCTCGAGCATCTCGGCCTGTCGGTGAACCGGCTGATCCGGCTGTCGTTCGGGCCGTTCCAGCTCGGCGACCTCGAGGTCGGGCTGACCGAGGAGATCAAGACCAAGGTCCTGAAGGAGCAGCTCGGCAAGGGCCTCGCGAGCCAGGCCGGCGTCGACTTCGAGAGCCCGGTGCGCGAGCCGATCGCGCCCTTCGGCGGCCCGAAGAAGGAGGCCCAGGCCGAGCGCTCGCGCCGGGACGAGGCGCCCCGCGGCCGCGCGCCCTCCGGCGGGCGCCCGGTGCGCCCGGCCGCGCCGGCCCGCGTGCCCACCGGCGGCATGGGCGCCGGTCCGCGCCGGTCCGTCTGGCGCGCCGGCGAATCCGACAATCCGGAGGGCTTCCGGCCCTCTAAGGTGCCGCGCCGCGGCGCCGACCCGAAGGCCGAGCGGGCGGCGGCCGCCGAGAGCCGCGGGCGCGAGCGCGTCGGGGCGATCAACACCGGCGACCGGCGCGTCCTCGTCGAGCGGCTGTCGGCGAGCCCGGCGCCCGCCGAGGAGGCGCAGCCGCAGCGCCGCTACGCCCGCGACGAGAACGGCGCGAAGCCGCAGCGCCGGCGCGACGACCGCGACGCGGGCGCCCGCCCGGAGCGGCCCTACACCCCGCGCTTCAACGAGGGCGCGGATCGCGGGCCCCCGCGCAGCGATCGCGGCACGGGGTTCCGCGGGCAGGAGGCCGGCGAGCGCCCGCGCGGCGACCGCAATGAATCGCGCGGGTACCAGGGCGAGCGCCGGGACGGCGGCCGCGCCGAGGGCGCCCGCCCGGAGGGGCGCGGCTACCAGGGCAAGAAGCCGGCCGGGCAGCCGGGCGATCGACCCGGCGGCTTCGGCGGCAAGCCCGGCGGATTTGGTGCGAAGCCCGGCGGCTTCGGCGGAAAGCCGTCGGGCGGCTTCGGCGGCAAGCCCGGCGGCGAGCGCGAGACCGGCTACAAGGGCCGCGTCGAGGGCAGCTTCAAGCCGCGCGGCGAGGGCGGGCAGGGCCGACCCGGCGGCGGGGCCGGTCGTCCGGCGGGCGGCAAGCCCGGCGGGTTCGGGAGCAAGCCGTCCGGCGGGTTCGGTGCGAAGCCCGGCGGCCGGCCCGGCGGCGGCCGTCCGCCCGGCCGCGGCGGGCGGTGAGGATCGTCGGCGGGGATTGGCGCGGCCGGCGCCTCGCCACCCCGCGCTCCGACGCGATCCGCCCGACCTCGGACCGCCTGCGGGAGGCGTTGTTCAACGTTCTGGCCCACGCCTACGACGACGCGGTGCCGGGCGCCCGCATCCTCGACCTGTTCGCCGGCACCGGCGCGCTGAGCTTCGAGGCGCTGTCCCGCGGCGCGGCCTACGCGCTGCTGGTCGACGAGGGGGCGGAGGCGCGCGGCGTCATCCGCGAGAACATCGAGCAGTTCGGCGCCGAGGGGCGCACCCGCCTGTTCCGGCGGGACGCGACCAAGCTCGGCCCCTCGGGCACCACCGGTCGCTTCTCCCTGGTGTTCTGCGATCCGCCCTACGGCCGCGACCTGGCGCCCGCAGCGCTGACGGCGGCCGCGCAGGGCGGCTGGTTGACGCCCGACGCCCTGGTGGTGATCGAGGAATCCGCCGACGCGGTCGTCGCTCTGCCGGCGGGGTTCACGGACCTGGGACGGCGGACCTACGGCGACACGGCGGTCACGCTGGCGCGCTTCACGGGCTGAAATGCCTAAGGCGAGAAAGGCCGTTCCTTGACCCCCCTGCCCCTCGTCCTCCTCACCAACCCGATCCACCCCGACGCGGTCGCGATGCTGGCGCCCCATGCCGGCGTCGTCGTCGCCCCCGACACGGCGGCGTCCTCCCTGCGGGCGCTCGCCCCCGACGCCGCCGGGATGATCGTGCGCGCGCAGCTGCCCGACGACATCCTCGACCACGCGCCGAAGCTTCGCGGCATCGTCCGCCACGGCGTCGGGCTGGACTTCGTGCCGCTGGCGGCCGCCACCGCCCGCGGGATCCCGGTGGCGAACCTGCCCGGCAGCAACACCGGGGCGGTAGCCGAGTACGTCCTCTCCGCCCTCCTCGCCCTGCGGCGGCGGCTCGCCGACGTCGATGCCGGCCTGCGCCGGGACGGCTGGCTCGCGGCCAAGACCCGCGCCAACGACCTCGCCGAGATCGGCGGCACCACGCTCGGCATCCTCGGGATGGGCGAGATCGGCCGCCGCGTCGCGGGAATCGCCCGCCACGGCTTCGGCCTGCGCGTGCTCGGGGCGTCGCGGACCGCATCGGACCATGGCGGGCTCGTCGAGCCGGTGGACGTCGCGACGCTGTTCTCGGGCAGCGACGCGGTGGTGATCGCCTGCCCGCTCACCGACGCCACGCGCGGGCTGGTCGACGCCGCGCTGATCGGGCGGATGCGCCCGGGTGCGGTGCTGATCAACGTCGCCCGCGGGCCGATCGTCGTGACCGACGCGGTGGTGGCGGCGCTGAACGCCGGCCGGCTCGGCGGCGCGGCGCTCGACGTGTTCGAGCATCAGCCGCTGGCGCCCGACCATCCGCTCCACGCCTGCCCGAACCTGCTGCTGACGCCGCACGTCGCCGGAACCACCGCCACGAGCCTGCGCGCGATGGGCCTCGGGGCGGTGGAGGAGATGCTCAGGATCCTGTCCGGCGAGCGGCCGCGGAACCTCGTGAACCCGGCCGCGCTGGAACGCTGACGGCTGGCGGTGCGCGCGCGGAGGCGGGCGCACACGGCGCTTGGGAGCCGTGTCATCGCGCGGGTCCCTTCTCCCATGGGGAAGAAGGACAGGATGAGGGGCGTGAGCTTTCCGGAGAGGTCACGCCTCTCACTTCAACCCTCTCCCAAAGGGAGAGGGAGCCGGTCGGCCCCCGATCCGAAACCGAGCCGCCGAGTGTGTGAACCTGGATCGGAGCGAGGAACGGCACGATGAGCAAGGGTCTGCGAAAGGGTCTCACCAGCTACGGCGATGCCGGGTTCTCGCTGTTCCTGCGCAAGGCCTTCATCAAGGCGGCGGGCTATTCCGACGACGCCCTCGACCGGCCGATCGTCGGCATCACCAACACGGCCAGCGACTTCAATCCATGCCACGGCAACGTGCCGGCGCTGATCGAGGCGGCCAAGCGCGGTGTCATGCTCGCCGGCGCGATGCCGATGGTGTTCCCCACCATCTCGATCCACGAGAGCTTCGCGCACCCGACCTCGATGTTCCTGCGCAACCTGATGGCGATGGAGACCGAGGAGATGATCCGCGCCCAGCCGATGGACGCGGTGATCGTCATCGGCGGCTGCGACAAGACGCTTCCGGCTCAGATCATGGCCGCGGCCAGCGCCGACCTGCCGACGGTGGTGATCCCGACCGGGCCGATGGTGGTGGGCCACCACAAGGGCGAGGTTTTGGGCGCCTGCACCGATTGCCGCCGGCTCTGGAGCGCGCACCGCGCCGGCCAGCTCGACGAGGCCGAGATCGCCGCCGTCGAGGGCCGGCTCGCGCCCTCCGTCGGCACCTGCATGGTGATGGGCACGGCCAGCACCATGGCCTGCATCGCCGAGGCGCTCGGCCTTTCGCTGCCGATGTCGGCGACGATCCCCGCCCCGCACGCCGAGCGCATCCGCCTCGCCGAGGCGAGCGGCCGGCGCGCCGCCGAGATGGCGGCCTCGGGCGGTCCCCGCCCGAGCGAGCTCCTGACGCCCGACGCGTTCCGCAACGCGCAGGTGGTGCTCCAGGCGATCGGCGGCTCGACCAACGGGCTGATCCACCTCACCGCCATCGCCAACCGCACACCGCACGGAATCGACCTCGACGCCTTCGACCGGCTCGGCCGTGCGGTGCCGGTGCTGGTCGACCTGAAGCCGTCCGGCGACCACTACATGGAGCATTTCCACCATGCCGGCGGCGTCCCGAAGCTGATGGCGCAACTCGGGGACCTGATCGACCTCGACGCCGGGACGGTGGCCGGCGGGACGCTCCGCGACGTGGCCGCGGCGGCCGAGGACGTCCCGGGCCAGACGGTGATCCGGTCGCGGGACAACCCGATCAAGCCGCTGGGCGCGATGGCGGTGCTGCGCGGCAACCTCGCGCCGCGGGGCGCCGTGATCAAGCACAGCGCCGCGAGCCCGGCGCTGCTCCAGCACGAGGGCCGCGCGGTGGTGTTCGCCTCGATCCCCGACATGACCGCGCGGATCGACGACCCCGACCTCGACGTCGGCCCCGACGACGTGCTCGTCCTGCAGAACGCGGGCCCCAAGGGGGCGCCCGGCATGCCCGAGGCCGGCTACCTGCCGATCCCGAAGAAGATCCTCGCCGCCGGGGTGAAGGACATGGTCCGCATCTCCGATGCGCGGATGAGCGGCACCGCCTTCGGCACGATCGTGCTGCACGTCACCCCGGAATCGGCCGACGGCGGCCCGCTCGGGCTCGTCCGCACCGGCGACCGCATCCGCCTCGACACGGCGGCCCGTCGCATCGATCTCCTGGTGGACGACGCCGAGCTGGAGCGGCGCCGGTCCGAGGCGGGTCCGGCCGAGCGCCCGGCCTGGGCCGCCCGCGGCTACGCGCGCCTGCTCTACGAGACGGTCGAGCAGGCCGACGCGGGCTGCGACTTCGGTTTCATGCGCGCGGCGCCGGAGACCGGCTGAACGCCGCGACCGGCGTCAGCGTCCCGCCCCCGGCAGGACGACCTCCGCGCGCAGGCCCCCTTGCGGCAGGTTGTGCAGCCGGATCTCACCGCCATGCGCGCGGATCGCCGAGCGCGCGATGGCGAGCCCGAGGCCGGTGCCGCCGGTCTCGTCGCTGCGCGAATCGTCGAGCCGGGCGAAGGGTTCGAACATCGCCTCGACCCGGTCGGCAGGGATGCCCGGCCCGTCGTCCTCGACCCGGATGCGCACGTCCGCGCCGTCGCGATCGAGCGCGAGGCGCGCGCGTCGCCCGTAGCGGACCGCATTCTCGACGAGGTTGTCGAGCGCCCGCCTCAGGGCGTCGGGCCGGCCGGCGAAGGGAAGGGCTTCTGGGGCCGACAGGGTGACGTCGCGGCCGAGCGCGGCGTGGTCCGAGGCCAGCGTGCGGGCGAGCTCGGCGAGGTCGAGGGGGCCGCTCGCCTGCGAGGCGGCGTCGTCGCGGGCGAAGGACAGCGTCGCCTCCACCATCCGCTTCATGTCGCCCAGCGTCCGCACCATGCCGGCGCGGAGGTCCTCGTCCTCCACCATCTCCGCGCGCAGCCACAGCGAGGCGATCGGCGTGCGCAGGTCGTGGCTGACGGCGGCGAGCATCCGGGTGCGATCGTCGACGTAGGCCCGGAGCCGTGCCTGCATCCGGTTGAAGGCGATCGTCATCGTCCGCAGTTCCGCGGGGCCCGATTCCGGCAACGGCGCGACCATCGTGCCGCGCCCGGCCTCCTCGGCGGCCTGCGCCAGGGCTGTCACCGGCCCGACCACCCCGCGCAGCCCGAGACCGACCACGGCGAGCACGGCGACGACGCTGGCGGCGATCTGGAACAGGCCGATGCGCATCCAGGGCGGCGTCGGCAGCGCGACTGGCGCCTCGCCGTTGAGCCAGCGCCCGTCGGCGAGGTGCACCGAGACCTGGAGTGCCTCCGGCTTGGCCCAGCGCCCCTCGGCCGGCGGGTCGTCGGCGACGTCGGCGACGTCGCGCCTGACCGAGTCGCGCTTGACCAGGAGCAGGCGCGCCTCGGTCGCATCCGCCTGCAGGCGGCGGTCGAGGCCGTGCGCCAGCCGGGCCTCGTCGGCGTCCATCGCCCCGTCGGGGACGAGGCTCGCCGGGCCGATCGAGAAGTGGTGCCTGGGCGAGTTGAAGGCCGCGATGGTGCCTGGGACCGCGTCCGCCGGCACCGTGTCGAGCAGGCGGACGAGGATGGCGATGCGGTCGATCACTTGGGTGCGGCCGGCGGCGCGCCCGACGCGGGTCGCCTCGCTCGCGAACATCGCGAAGGCCGCGGCCTGCGCGGCCACCACCGCCAGCACCAGGAGCAGCGCCAGCCGCCAGACGAGCGAGCGCGGCACGAGGCGACTCACCGGACCTCCCGCACGTCGGTGGCGAAGACGTAGCCGCCGCCCCACACCGTCTTGAGCAGCTCGGGATGGGCGGGATCGCGCTCGAGCTTGCGCCGAAGCCGGCTGACCTGGTTGTCGATGCTGCGGTCGAAGGCCTGGGCGGTGCGGCCGCTCGTCAGGTCGAGGAGCTGGTCGCGCGACAGCACCACCCGCGGGCGCCGCACCAGCGCGGCGAGCAGGCGGAACTCCGCGGTGCTGAGCACGACCGCCTCACCCGCCCCGTCGACGAGCTCGCGCCGGTCGCTATCCAGGATCCAGCGGTCGAAGGCGAGGCGCCGCGCGCCGGGTTCGGCGCGCTCGCGCGGCAGGGCGGCGGCCCGGCGCAGCAGGTTCTTCACCCGGGCGAGCAGCTCCCGCGGGTCGAACGGCTTGGTCACGTAGTCATCCGCGCCGATCTCCAGCCCGACGATGCGGTCGGTCTGCTCGGCCATCGCCGTCAGCAGGATCACCGGCGTGTCGTGCACCTCGCGGATGTGGCGACAGAGCGAGAGCCCGTCCTCGCCGGGCATCATCACGTCGAGGACGACGAGGTCGATGGCGCTGGTGCCGAGGATCGCCCGCGCCGCCGCGGCGTCGGCCGCCACGCTCACCCGCAGGTCGTGCCGGCGCAGGTAGGCGGCCAGCGGATCGCGGATGTCGCGGTGGTCGTCGACGACCAGCAGGTGGGCAGCGTCCATGTCGTCGAGCCTTCGTCGTCGGGCCTTCCGCCGGCCGATCCTAGCGGCCGGGCCGGCCGGACCGCGCGGAAACAACGTCGCAAGATGTAACCGCCCGCCGGGCCTGCGACAGCTCGGCAAGAAAGTCTTCGAACCTGGGATCGTTGCGCGACAGGCGTGCGCGAAGGTCCGATCCAGGCCGCCGGTTCGGCGCGCCGCGAGGGATCGAAGCGATGACCACGGATGCGGTCCTTGCACTCAACAGGTTCGGGATCGGCGCACGGCCGGGCGAGACCGCCCGCATCGCCGGCGATCCCCGCGGATGGCTCGCCGCGCAGCTGTCCCAGCCCGCGGCGGCCCTGATCGACGATCCCGCGCTCCTGCCGTCCGATGCGGCGGCTCGCAGCCTCGCGCAGGCCCGGAACGCCAAGCGGGACCGGGCGGCGGCCGAACCCGCTTCGATGCCGGCTGCGCCCCCCCAGCCCGCGCCTCCGCCGTCCGCCGACCCCGGGCAGGTCCGGCGAACCATCGAGCGCGCCGAGGTCGAGGCCCGGCTCGCGCACGGCGCGGCGACGGAGGCCGGCTTCGTCGAGCGGCTGGCGCTTTTCTTCGCCAACCACTTCGCGGTCTCGAGCGACAAGGGGCCGGTCCGCGTGCTGGCCGGCGCCTTCGAGCGCGAGGCGATCCGACCGCACGTGCTCGGGCGCTTCGCCGACATGCTCCGGGCGGTGCAGCGCCACCCGGCGATGCTGGTCTACCTCGACAATCAGCGCTCCGTCGGCCCCAGCTCGCCGGCCGGGGCACGGCGCGGCCTCGGCCTCAACGAGAACCTCGCCCGCGAGACGCTGGAGCTGCACACGCTCGGCGTCGACGGCGGCTACGGCCAGGCCGACGTCACGGCGCTGGCCGGGGTTCTCACCGGCCGGGGCTGGGTGCCGCCGCGGGCCGACCGGCCGGATGCCGGGCGCTTCCTGTTCGCCGCGAGCCGGCACGAGCCCGGCCCGGCGACGATCCTCGGCCGGACCTACGAACCGGGCGGCCTGGAGCAGGGCGACGCGGTGCTGGACGCGCTCGCGCGCCATCCGGCGACGGCCCGCCATCTCGCCCGCAAGCTCGCGACCCACTTCATCGCCGACGATCCGCCCGAGAGCGCGGTGGCGCGGCTCGCCGCCGCCTATCGCGACGGCGACGGCGATCTCGCCGCGATGGCCGCCGCGCTGGTCGCGACGCCGGAGGCGTGGGAGCCGGCGCCGCGCAAGTTCAAGACGCCCTACGAGTTCGTGCTGAGCGCGCTCCGGCTCGTCCCCGGTGCCGACCGACGCGACGGCCGCGTGCCGCGGGCGCTCGCCGCCTTCGGGCAGCGCACCTTCGCGCCGCCGAGCCCCCGCGGCTGGCCGGACGCCGCCGCCGAATGGCTCGCGCCGCACGCCTTCAAGGCCCGGATCGATTGGGCCGCCGAAGCCTGCGAGCGGGCGCCGCCCGCCGGCAACCCGGTCGCGCTCGCCGAGGACGCGTTCGGTCCGCTGCTCTCCGCGCCGACCCGGCGCGAGATCGCCCGGGCCGAGACCGGGGCGCAGGGCCTCGCCCTGCTCCTGATGAGCCCGGAATTCCAGCGGAGATAGCGCGATGCGGCTCAACCCACCGACCTGCGGCAGCCTGCCGACCCGTCGCGGCCTGCTCGCCGCCGGCTCGACGCTCGCGGCCGCCGGCCTGATGCCGCGGATCGCTTCGGCCGCGACCCGCGACCCGCGCTTCGTCTTCGTGATCCTGCGCGGCGCGCTCGACGGTCTCGCCTTCCTCCCGGCGATCGGCGATCCGGCCTATGCCGCCTTGCGCGGCCCGCTGGCGCTGCCGGCGTCGGGCGCCGGCGCGGCGCTGCCGCTCGGCGGCCTGTTCGCCCTCAACCCGAACCTGCCGTTCCTCAAGGGGCTGTTCGATGCCCGCGAGGCCTTGATGCTGCACGCGGTGGCGACGCCCTATCGCGAGCGTTCGCATTTCGACGGGCAGGACGTCCTGGAGAACGGCACCCCGAGCCCGAACGGCAGCGGGACCGGCTGGCTCAATCGCGCGGCCGCCCTGCTGCCGTCCGCCGGCCCGGCCCGCGGACGCGACCTCTTCGCCTGCGGCGCGACGGTGCCCCTGGTGATGCGCGGGCCCGCCCCGGTGATGAGCTGGTCGCCCGGCAACCTGCGCGCGCCGCTCGACGACACGGTGATGCGGCTGGAGCGTCTCTACGGCGAGCGCGATCCGGCCCTGCTGGCGGCGCTGACCGAAAGCAACCGTCTCGACGCGATGCTGCCGGAGGGGGGGCAAGCGGTCGGCGGTCCCGGCCGCATCTACGCCACCCTGGCCGCGGCGGCGGGGCGGATGCTCGCCCGCCCCGACGGGCCTCGGATCGCGACCCTGGCGCTCGACGGCTGGGACACCCATGCCGCGGAGGGGCCGGCCTCGGGCCGCCTCGCCCACCTCCTCAAGGCGCTCGACGACGCGCTGGCGGCGCTGAAGGCGGAGCTCGGCCCCGCCTGGGGCGACACCGTGGTCGCGGTCGCCACCGAGTTCGGCCGCACCGCGCACGCCAACGGCACCGACGGGACCGACCACGGCACCGCGGCGGCCGCCTTCCTCGCCGGCGGCGCGGTGGCCGGCGGGCGGGTCGTCGCCGACTGGCCGGGCCTCGCACCCGCGGCCCTGCTCGAGGGCCGCGACCTGCGCCCGACCACGGACCTGCGCGCCGTGCTGAAGGGCGTCCTGCGCGACCATCTCGGCCTCCCCGACCGGGCGCTGGCCGACACCGTCTTCCCGGGCAGCGGAGGCGTCGCGCCGATGCGCGACCTCCTCGCCTGATCCCCCGTTTCCGGGGTTCGAACCCGGAAGATCCCGGTGCGGCCGGACGGGCCGCGCCTTCCATGTCCAGGAGACTCGAATGGTGAGACGACGTCTCGGCGCCTGCATCCTCGCCGGCAGCTTGGCCGGCACCCTCGCCGCGGCCGCCCCGGCCTCGGCGCTTCCCCTCGCCGGGCTCGCCGGCCCGGACGCGACCATCGTCCAGGTCTACGGCGGCTGCGGCCCGTTCGGCCATCGCGGACCCTACGGCGGCTGCCGACCCGGCGGGCAGGCCGGCGGCTACGTCCGCGGCCGCTCGTGCCCGCCGGGCTTCCACATCGGCCCGGCCGGCCGACGCTGCCGGCCGAACCGCTTCTGACGACCCGTCACGAACGACCGATGCCGGCGGCGTGCCGCCGGCCCTCACCCGTCACAGGAGAATCCCATGAAGGTATCGTTCATCACCACCCCGGTCGCGGCGGGGATCGTCGCCCTCGGCCTCGTCGGCGCGAGCGCCGGCGCCGCCGAGGCCCGCGACGGCTGCGGCCCCGGATTCCACCGCGGGTTCTACGGCTATTGCCGCCCGAACTTCGGCTACCGGCCGTTCGTCTACCGTCGCTTCGTGCATCGCCCCGCCTTCTACGGCTACCGGCGCTTCGCCTACGGCCCGCGCTGGCATCGCTGGGGCGGCCACCGTCACGTCGGCTGGGGCGGCTGGCACCGCGGATGGGGCGGCCATCGCGGATGGGGCGGCCACCACGGCGGCTGGCATCATCGCTGGTGATCGCCGGCGCACGTGAACCTGAGCCGCGTCGCCGCCTTCGCAGCGGCGCGGTTCCCGACGACGCGCGCGCAGCCTATCCGACCAGGCCGGCGAGGTGCAGGAGGATGCCGGCCGCCGCGCAGGCCGCCAGCGTCGGGATCACGCCGGCCTTGAGCCGGAACACGGCGACGAGCGCCGCGACGGCGAGGACGAGCGCCCACGGATTCAGGCTCGCGAGCACCGGAAGCTCGAGGCGGATCGGCCCGAGGGCGACGGGTTCGAGGCGGGCGAACAGCGTGTGCAGCGCGAACCAGACCGCGAGGTTCAGGATCACCCCGACCACCGCCGCCGTGATTGCCGAGAGCGCGCCGGCCAGCGCCCGGTCGCCGCGCAGGCGCTCGACGTAGGGCGCGCCGACGAAGATCCAGAGGAAGCACGGCGCGAAGGTGACCCAGGTGGTGAGCAGGCCCCCGAGCGTGCCGGCGAGCAGCGGCGGCAGGCTGCCCGGATTGCGGAACGCGGCGAGGAAGCCGACGAACTGCGTGACCATGATCAGCGGCCCCGGCGTCGTCTCGGCCATGCCGAGCCCGTCGAGCATCTCGCCCGGCCGGAGCCAGCCGAACTGCCCGACCGCCTGCTGGGCGACGTAGGCCAGCACCGCGTAGGCGCCGCCGAAGGTCACCATCGCCATCTTCGAGAAGAACAGGGCGATCTGCCCGAACACGTTGTCGGGCCCGAGGATGGCGACGATCGCCGCGACCGGCGTCAGCCAGAGCGCGGCCCAGACAACCGCCGTCAGGAGCGTGCGCGCGGGGGCGTCCCGCTCCTGCGGCAGCGCCGCGTCGCCGATGAGGTACGGTCCGGCATCCGTCCTGCCGGCCGCTCCGTGGCCGCCGCCGACCCGGAACTGCGGCAGGCCGGCCCGGCCCCCGAGATAGCCGGCGAGGCCCGCGGCCAGGACGATCAGCGGGAACGGCAGGTCGAACAGGAACAGCGCGACGAACGAGGCCGCCGCCAGCGCGACCATCGGTGCGCTCCTCAGGGCGCGCCGGCCGATGCGGAGCACCGCCTCGGCGACGATGGCCAGCACCGCCGCCTTCAACCCGAAGAACAGGCCGGCGACGACGCCGACGTTGCCCGACAGCGCGTAGACCCAGCTCAGCGCCATGATCGCGACGAGGCCCGGCAGCACGAACAGGCCGCCCGCGACCAGCCCGCCGCGCGTGCCGTGCATCAGCCAGCCGATATAGGTCGCGAGCTGCTGCGCCTCCGGCCCCGGAAGCAGCGTGCAGAAGTTCAGCGCGTGCAGGAAGCGGTCCTCGGAGATCCAGCGCCGCTCCTCGACCAGGATGCGATGCATCACCGCGATCTGCCCGGCCGGGCCGCCGAAGGAGAGCGCGGCGATGCGGCCCCAGACGGGGACGGCCTCGGCGAGGCCGACCGCCGGCGGGGACGTGCGGGGCGGCGCGGCGCGGCCGGGCATCGGGATCTCGGGGCCGTCGGCCATGTCGGGGTTCGCCTCCCACCCCGCCGCCTCGGCCGGGGCGTCCGGTGTGCTACGCGGTGGCGCGGGAGGCCAGCACCTTGTCGATCCGGCGCCCGTCCATGTCGATGACCTCGAAGCGCCAGCCGCCGGCCTCGAAGGCGTCGCCCGCCGCGGGGATGCGGCCGAGCTGGTAGATCACGTAGCCGGCCAGCGTCGTGAAGTCGTCGGAATCCGGCGGCTCGGCGAGCCCGAGCCGCTCGAACGCCTGGCGGGCCGGGATCATCCCGTCGATCAGGAGCGAGCCGTCGGCCCGCTCGACCACGTCGGGCTCCTCGCCGGGCTCGGGGATGTCGCCGGCGATCGCCTCCAGCAGGTCCGTCTGGGTGACGATGCCCTCCAGGGTGCCGTACTCGTCCACGACCACGGCCATGCGCATCGGCTGGCTCTGAAAGGTCTCCAGCACCGCCAGGATCGTCATGCTCTCGTGGACGACGATCGGCGCCTGCGTCGCGGAGGCGATGTCGATCGCCCGCCCGTCGAGCACCTGATCGAGCAGGTCCTGCTTGCGGACCACGCCGACGAGCTCGTCGACCTGGCCCCGGCTGACCACGACCTGGGCGTGCCCGCAGGCGCGCATGGCCTTGAGGATCGCCTCCTGCTCCGCGTCGGCGTCGACCCACTCGACCTCGTGGCGCGGGGTCATGATGTCGCTGACCCGGCGCTCGCCGATGGCGAAGATCCGCTCCACCGCCTCCTGCTGGACCTCGCGGATCAGGCCGGCCTCCTGGCTCGCCTGGATCAGCAGGTTGAGCTCGGCAGTCGAGTGCAGCGAGCCCTCGCCGTGGCCCGGCTGGAGGCCGAACAGCCGCAGCACGCCGTTGCCGAGCCCGTTGAGGAACAGGATCGCCGGCCGGAACACGAACAGGAACAGGGCCAGGGGGCGGACCACCGCGAGCGCGGTGCGCTCGCTGCGCTGGAGGGCGAGGCTCTTGGGCGCGAGCTCGCCGAGCACGATGTGCAGCGACGTGATCAGGGCGAAGGCGATCGCCACCGCGATGGAGTGGGCGGCCACCGGCCCGAGCGACAGCGGCAGCCCGTCGACCGCCGGCGCGATCAGGTGGGCGAGCGCCGGCTCGCCGACCCAGCCGAGCGCCAGCGACGACAGGGTGATGCCGAGCTGCGTCGCGGCGAGATGCGCATCGAGGCGGTCGGTCGCCCGCTGCAGAGCCGTCGCGTTCGCGCGCCGCTCGGAGACGAGCTCGGCGACGCGGCTCCGGCGTACCGAGACCAGGGCGAACTCCGCCGCCACGAAGAACCCGTTGGCCAGCACCAGGACGAGGACCGCGAGCAGCCCCGGCGCGGTCGCCCATGCATCGTCGGAAATTCGCCGTCTCCCCGCGTGTCGAACGCCCCGCCATAGCAGCCGGAGCGTCGCCCGGCCACGCCGAAGGTCGCCGAAGGCGGGCGGACCGTTCGATGTGACATCAGAAACGATGCGTTTCCATCGTTTCGATTTCAATCGGTCGGGGCAATCCTCAAGTGAGGTCCATCACCAGCGCCCAGGGGCGCCAGGCAGGAGAAGCCTCATGTCCGAGATCGGCCTCCACCACGTCACCGCCTTTTCCGGCCCGGCGGCACGCAACCGCGACTTCTACACCCGCGTGCTCGGGTTGCGGCTCGTCAAGACGACCGTCAACTTCGACGACCCGGGCACCTACCATCTCTATTACGGCGACGAGGCCGGGCAGCCCGGCACGCTGCTGACCTTCTTCCCGATCGCGCATGCGGCTGCCGGCCGCGTCGGGGTCGGCGAGGCGCAGGAGACCGCCTTCCGGGTGCCGCGGGCCTCGATCGGCTGGTGGATCCACCGCTTCGTCGCGATGAATGTCGACCACCAGGCGCCGTCGAGCGCGTTCGGCGAGCCGATCCTGCGCTTCCGCGATCCCGACGGGATGCGGCTGGCCCTGGTGGGCGTCGAGGAGGCCGGCCCGGCGCCGACCCGGGACGGCGGCGACGTGCCGGCCGAGCACGCGTTGCGCGGCCTTCACGGCGTCACGCTGCGCCTGGCCGAGACCGGCCCGACCGCCGCGATCCTCACCGACGGCCTCGGGTTCCGCGAGGCCGCACGCGACGGCGCATCGATCCGCTACGCCGGCAGCGCGGCGGCCGGCGGGTTCGTGACGCTCGCCACGGCGGCCGATCGTTCGAGCGGGCGGCCGGGGGCCGGATCGGTGCACCACATCGCCTTCCGGGCGGCCGACGACGCGGCCCAGGCGGCGACGGTGGACCGGCTCTCGATCCACCACCGCCTCGCCGTGACGGAGCAGCGCGACCGCCAGTACTTCCGCTCGGTGTATTTCCGCGAGCCCGGCGGCGTGCTGTTCGAGATCGCGACCGACGTGCCGGGCTTCACCGTCGACGAGCCGCTCGCCACCCTGGGCAGCGCCTTGAAGCTGCCCGCCGGCCTCGAGCCGCACCGGGCGCGGATCGCGGCCGCGCTGCCCGACCTCGCCTGATCCGTCGTCCCGCCCCGCGCGAATGCGGGGCGGGATCGTCCTGCCCCACGCTTTGGGAGCCCGAACATGCCCAACCCCGATCTCGGCTTCGTCCACCGCTTCGAGCCGGGCCGCGCCCCCGTCCGGCCCCTCCTCCTCCTGCACGGCACCGGCGGCGACGAGACCGACCTGCTGCCCCTCGGTCGCATCGTCGCTCCCGGCGCGGCCCTGCTGTCGCCGCGCGGGCCGGTCCTCGAGAACGGCATGCCGCGCTTCTTCCGCCGGCTGTCCGAGGGCGTGTTCGATGCTGCGGACGTGCGGCGCCGGGCGGCCGACCTCGCCGGGTTCGTCGCCGCGGCGCGAGCGCGCTACGGGCTTCCGGCGCCGTTGGCGCTCGGCTTCTCGAACGGCGCCAACATCGCCGCCGCGATGCTGCTGCTGCACCCCGAGGCGCTGGCGGGCGCCGTGCTGCTCCGGGCGATGATGCCGCTGTCCGACCCCGCGCCGGCGGACCTCTCGGGCCGGTCGGTGCTGATGCTCTCGGGCGCGGCCGACCCGATCGTCCCGGGCGACAACGCGGCAGGGCTGGCCGCGCTGCTCGCCGCGGCCGGCGCCCGCGTCGAGCACGCGGTCCTCCCGGGCGGTCACGGCCTGTCGCAGGCCGACGTCACCCGGATCGAGGCCTGGATGACGCGCGAGGCGCCCCTGCCCTGACGCTCGGGCCGGGCGCGTTGCGCCCGCCCAGGGCTATCCCGTCGTCAGGCTCCGCCTCGGGGCGGCGCCTGCATGACGGCGCGTCGGGGTGTAGGGAGGGAACGCGCGCGCGCTGAAACCGTCGGTGCAGCGTACAAGGATCGGAACAACCCCATGGACGCCGAGCTCGCCTCCAGCCTGCGACGGGCCACCGCCGCCGCCCGGCGCCACGCCGAGAAGTTCGTCGGCTCTGCCGGCGCGGACGCCCTCCCGTGGTCGGTGGTCGATGCCTTCGATGCCGAGATCCGCGGCTCGGTCGAGCGCGACCGGCGGATCGAGGACGAGCGCGACCGCGTGCTGATCGCCGCGGTGAAGCTCGCCGACACCCGGCCGGAGGACGGGGCCGAGGCGATCGAGGCGGCCCGCGATCACCTGGTGGCGGCGATCGACTACCTGGAGCAGGCGGTGCTGCGGTTCGGCGTCGTCAACCGCGCCGGCGCGAAGCGCGGCTTCGGCTCGGCCGGCCAGCCGGTGACCGCGAGGACGTGACGTCGCCGCCGAAGCCGGGGTCGCGCCGACAATCCTTTCGGGCATCCTCGGCAGGCGCGAAGCGCCGTCAGCCCTCGCCGCCGCCCGCAAGGTGAAGCCTCGGCCTGAAGGGCGGCTTGCTGCCGGGGGCGTCGCCTCCGGACACCGCGTTGCGGGCATCGGCCACGGTCGCCTTGGCGGTCTCGATGGCGATGCCGACGGCGGCCATGGTCCGCATCTCCGGCGCGCGCTCGCGGGCGTAGCGGACCACGTCCGTCGCGAGCCGGTCGATCTCCCTGTTCAGGGCCTCGATGGCGGCCGGGTCGCGCAGGGTCGGGGCCTCGTCGATGATCGCCAGCAGCCGATCCGTCACCTCGTCGATCCGTTCGCGGCGCAGGCCGGCCAACCGCTGGCGGAGCCAGGCCACGGCCGAGAACAGGCCGCCGGCCAGGGCCGCCAGCAGGTAGAGGGTGTCGCCGTAGCGGTCGACGAAGCTGTGCTGCTCGCGCTCGTAATAGTCGATCGCGCCGGGATGGATCGGGATTCGCGCGCTCGTGGCCGCGACCGTCGTGTCGTAGGCCGGCGCCAGCACGTACTCGGCCGCGTCGCTGGTTTTGGCGGCGGCGGTGCGCAGCTCGAACAGGTGCTGGGTCACGTCGGCCGCGACCACCCGGCTCAGGGAGGCTCGGGCCATCAGCCGGTACGAGGCGCCGACCGTCTTGACGTCGTCGCCCGGCAGCTTGGGCTTGCCGCCGAACAATCCCCCGGGGACCGTGACGGCCTGCAGGCGCGGGAAGCGCTCGATGAGGGCGGCGTCGTCGGGCACGCCGACGAAGTTGACCTTGCCGCCCTTGCTGACGGCCTTCACCGCCTCGACGAGGGCCAAGGCCTT
Organism: Methylobacterium sp. E-025; assembly: GCF_022829705.1. Taxonomy (NCBI): domain Bacteria; kingdom Pseudomonadati; phylum Pseudomonadota; class Alphaproteobacteria; order Hyphomicrobiales; family Methylobacteriaceae; genus Methylobacterium; species Methylobacterium sp. E-025. Next base: position 1,917 of record NZ_JAKSYR010000112.1, on the reverse strand, counting down.
CGGCGCCGACGGGGCGATGATGCTGACGATCGCGTCGACCTTCCTGGCCTGGACGGCCGTGCCGACCTCGGTCGCCTCGACCGGGACGAGCAGGACGGAATGGGCCGGGACCTTCGCCCCGGCGACCTCGGTCTCCAGGGTGAGGCCGTAATAGCCGAGGAGGCTCTTCAGCAGGGAGAAGTCGGCGTCCTTGTGCGCGGCGATGCCGAGGCGCCTGCCGCCGAGCTTGGGGAAGTCGTCGATCCCGGCCGCCTCCGGCGAGACGATGATCATGGCTTAGTCCCGTAGGATCGCGAGGGTCAGGCCGTTGGTCGGCAGGTCGACGTCGGGCCGGACCACCGCAAGGTCGGCGCGCCCGTCCTGGAGCGCCGCAGCGCTCTCGCGGACGTCGTCGAACGGGAGGATCTTGAGGCGGACGTTCTCGCCGCCGGCGTCGAGGGCGTCGGCATAGGCCTTGATCAGTCCGGGCTCGGTGCCGTCCCGCGGGGCGACCGCGATGACCAGCGTCGTCGCCTGGGCGAGGTAGATCGCGAGCGCGGCGGCCGCGAGGAGGACGGCGATGGCCGCCACGGCGAGCGTGCCGCGCGTGAGCAGCCATGGCGGAGCCTTCGGCATCGTCGCGATCGATCCACGGGAAACGGAGAATGCCCTGATCGCCTGAACGACCGGGGGCGGCATCGGCTCCGCCGCGGAACGGACGATGTGGTCAGATCGAGAAAACGTGAAGCGGCGTCGGGGCTCGCAGCGGATCCGCGAGCTTCCGACGGTCACGATGCCTGTTTGCCGGGGGACCTGACGGATCGCGCGCCGTGCCGAACCCGAACGCGGCGCCTCCGTAGACGAGGGCGACCGCTTTCAGAAGGCATCTCGCAACGCGGGCGCACTTTGCGCGAGGTCGCCGTCGACGCCCGCCCGGACCTGCGCGAAGGCGGCTGTCGGATCGAACGGGGCCGTCGGCTCGCGCGCTTCCTCGACCCCCGCATCCCTCACGCGATGCCCAGAATCTGCGAAAGGCGCTCGCGCGCCCGGCTGACCCGGCTCTTCACCGTGCCCGGCTGGCACCCGAGGACGAGGGCCGCTTCCTCGTAGGGCAGGCCCTCCAGCACCACGAGGAGCAGGGTCTCGCGCTGGTCGACGGGGAGCTCGGCCAGGGCGGTCTGCAGCTCGATCAGCCCGATCCGATGCTCCTGCTCGGCCGGCGACGTCAGCGCCGCGGCGAAGGCACCGTCGACGTCGCGGACCTCGCGCCGGTAGCGCTTGCCCTGGTTGATGTGCGCATTGCACAGGATCGTGAACAGCCAGGCGACGAGGTTCGTGCCGGCCTGGAAGCGGGAGCGGTGCTCCCACGCCTTCAGCAGCGTCGCCTGGACCAGGTCGTCGGCCTCGGCCGCGCTCCGGGTGCGCATCATCGCGAAGCGGCGCAGGCGCGGCACCGCCGCGATCAGGCTGTCGCTGAACGCCTTCGAGACCTGCCGTTCCGCCTGGGCGTCCAGCAGGGCGGCCCTGAGCCGAAGCAGGACCTGGCCGAGCCTCGTCTCGGGGTCGGCGTCGGCGACCGCTGGGAAGAGCTCGTCCAGTCGCCGGCCGATCATGTCCTGGACATGACGGGGCAACCCCTCGTTCGGCGAGAGTTCTTCGGACGCAGTACTGATGTGCATGAGGAGGGGGCGTCCTTTGTTCGTAGAGGAAGTCGCTTTGCCTGCCCCTCTACGGTCCGGCTCGTGCCCCGGGTTCTGGATGATCGATCACGTTCACGTCAATGATCCGGCTATACCAGTTCACGCCGAGCCCGGCCGCGGAACCCCGGCATCGCGACGTCGTCCCGGGCATCGCTCGGACCGCGGGCGACGCCGACGCCGATGCCCCTGGCGCGCGCGTTCGCCGGGACAGCCGAGCGCCGACGACGGCGCCCACGGG
>NZ_JAKSYR010000185.1:0-1411 GCF_022829705.1 Methylobacterium sp. E-025 | reverse complement strand
GCGCGCGGATTGCATCGGCCACGCTCTGGCCCTGTGAGATCAGCACATCCGCCTGCCGCAGCTTAGCAACAATCTCCTCGGGCTTCGGGTGCTTTGCCATCTTGTCCGTCCTCCAGGCTCAAAAGCCATACCAAAGAGCGGACCACTTCAAAGGGAGCTGACCAGCCGCCAACGGTACGGCCTTCAAATCCAGACGCTACGCCAAGGCGTTGCAACGGCTGCGCACCGCCCACAAACGCACCCGGCCCTACACCCCGAAGACCAACGGCAAGGCCGAGTGCTTCGTCCAAACCTCCCTGCGCGAATGGGCCTATGCCCGTACCTACGAAACGTCCGAGCAACGCGAAGATGAGCTCCCAGCCTTCCTCTTTCGCTACAATTGGCAACGTCCCCACAGCGGCATCAAACGCAAGACGCCCATCAGCCGACTCGTACTATCCGCGGACAACCTGTTGATACTCCACAGCTAGGTGACTTTGTTCGCGTTCCGTTTTTCGCATCACGACACGAGGATCGACGGCTAGGTCAGGCGTATCTAGAAAAAAAAAGAGAAACGCGACCTCGACCACTTCAAAGGCGGCCCGTGGACTGTGCTGCATCGACACGCGTTGATGACGATGGGGGTCTACGCCTTTCCCCAGTCCCGGAGCCTCGCAGCAGCGGGCCGAAAAAAAGATCTTTTGCCCACCGCCACAGCCCTCACTGCCGGCGATCAGGTAGAACATTCTGGATTACCTCGGCCGGCCGTCACCGCGGCGATGACCATACTATGAGGCAGCGCTCGAGAATCCACCTGGAGAGCAGTCTGCCACGTTGCATTATTTGTATTCCGACACCGTACGAAACCAATAATTTATTAATAATTATCAGCGGCAAAATGATAAAATTCTGGAAATCAAACACCTGAAGAGCTTTGCTCTATAAAATATAATTATGAGATTTTTTCCAATTTCACTGGTGGAATGAATGTACTTTTCGAAGATTTGCTCTTTATGATTTTGATCATAATTTGGAAATGTATGAAATCCCTTCTCTTGTGAAAAATTGAGCTATGATATACGAGACTTAACTTGAAGATTGGCGTAATGATGACAAACCTCCCAAATTAAAAATTAATACCTTCAATATTCTGAGGAAAGTCAAGCGGGCGCCCCCCGCAGTAGCACCTTCGGACCGATTGGCCGGCCGCTTCGTACGGTATAACGGATCCGTTCGGCATTCCACCTTGACCCTGCCGGGAGCCGGTGCCAGAACTCCGGCCCTCACAACAGGGTCAAGCGCCGCGATCAGGAAGGCGCACCCGTCAACCGGGGTGCTGTCACGATGCCGCGTTCGGACTTCCTGTTCACCAGCGAATCCGTCTCCGAGGGCCACCCCGACAAGGTGAGCGACCGGATCTCCGACACCGTGG
>NZ_JAKSYR010000184.1:0-313 GCF_022829705.1 Methylobacterium sp. E-025 | reverse complement strand
GGTCTGGCCGGACACGACGACAGCTTGGCCCTCCCTGAACACCACCGGATCGGCTCCATCGACCGCATCGTTGGACGCGTCCGTGATGCCGACCGGCGCACCGGACGCGGAGGTCGCCGCGACCTGGGCGGACGGTCGCGCGCCGAGGGTCAGGATGGCGCGAGCGATATCTGCTACGCAGGAGACGAAACCGACCGGCCCACCGGCGTGGACGTCATGATCGTCCGCTGACGCCGCCCCATTATGCGGACGGCGGCCGAAAGCTTGGCCTGAAACGCATCAGGACCCAGACTGCCTGCCATCCGCGCACTCC
>NZ_JAKSYR010000107.1:0-2440 GCF_022829705.1 Methylobacterium sp. E-025 | reverse complement strand
CCGCACACTCTGAAGCCCCGAGCTCATCCCGTTCAGCGTACGCCCGATGCGACCTGGCGCGTTGTGGCCGCCGTCCCCTAGCGTCCCGGACAGGGCGCCCTGACCGACCTGCTCGACGAAGGTCATCACCCGCCCGAGCGGCCGGACGTTCACGCGGTTGATGGCGATCCCGATCCCGATGCAGATCAGGGGCGTGGGCGGGGTCCCGCCCCAGAGCGCGAGGCGCTCGTTGCGCTCGGCCTGCGTGACGCGAGCGGCCTGTGCCGCACGAGTCTGTTCTTCCAGATTGTCGATGGCGATGAGCTTGCTGCGCAGGGTGTCGTAGAACTGCTTGCCCCTGCCTTCGGCCTCGATACGCACCCCATCCGGTCGCGTCTTCGGATCCGCGGCCTGACGTATCGCGGTTTCGCCGATGTCGGTTTGCCAAGCGCGCGCTGCCGTCACGGCATCGGCAAACAGACGCGAACGCTCGGCATCGTTGCCGATCAAGGTCCTCAAATATGTGATCGTCTGGTCCAGGGCCGGCCGCCCCGCGCGGTAGGGCTCTAGGCTGTTCTCGCGCCCGGTGATCAAATAACCGCGTAGGCCAGTCTCCTGGTTCAGCATGGCGGTGCGGAAGGCATCCAGCCCCCGAACCACTTGGGTCGAGCGGTCGAGGGCGTCGGTCGCATCCTGCAGGTGGTTGCCTGTGGCTAAGATCGCCCCGCTGCTGAGAACCGACACCAGCGCGATGACGCCGATCGCACCTCCAAGCGTGCGGTTGAGGCCAAACGTGTTCGGCATTTTCGAGCGTTCCTACGCAGGCCTACGGACACTGCCTTACGGCAACCGCCATCGCGAGCGCAGTCGGCCAAATCAGCAGCCAAATCAAGCTTGTGAGGATCTCATAAAACGATGACAGCGATCGGGATAAGTCCCCGCTGACCCGATCTTGCCCGCCTACAGAAACCCGCTCCCCGAGTGTTCTTTGAAAGCGTTTGCCCTTCTGATGTAGCCCACCACCGTGCGCGGATCGCGGTGTCCTGACTGATCCATGATGCGGGCGAATCCCACCCTGGTCATAGGTCGAGCCCCAGCCGCGCCCTTGCGACGTGTTTCCCGTAAGCCTTCGCCATCTCCCACGCGAGCGACAGGCTCTCGGACTTTGCAGGGGCTATGCTGCCTTCAGCTCATGGATGGTGCCCAGCACCTCGGCGCGCTGGACTTCTAGGCGATGGATGAGCGGGCGCAGGTCGGCGTCGCCGTTGGCGGCGACCTCAATCTCGCGGCACAGGCGCGACAGGCGGGTGAAGCCGAGCATGCCGGCGGCCGAAACCAGCGCGTGCGCGTCGTGGGCGACCTGGACCCGGTCGTCCTCGTCGGAGCGGAAGCGGTCGCGCAACTCGCTGCCCATTAGGTCGAGCAGCGTCGCCACCCGTTCCAGCCCGAACCCCTCCTTCAAGGCGCTGAACACTGCCCCGTCGAGGACGGCGTCCTGGCCGTCCGGTGGCACGGCCGCCAGCGCTGGGTGGGTCTCGCGCTGGGGTCCTGTCCAACGCGCGATGGTGGCGTAGAGGTCGGCGCGCCGGAACGGCTTGCCGACATGGTCGTTCATGCCGGCCGCGCGCAGGTCGTCGATCTGCTTCGGCAGCACGTTGGCAGTCATCGCCACGATCGGGATCTCGCAGGCCGGCGGCGGCAGGGCGCGGATGCGGCGGGTCGCGGTCAGGCCGTCCATCACCGGCATCTGCACGTCCATCAGGACGAGGTCGTAGCCCCGCCCCTGCTTCAGCACCGCCTCGACCGCGACGATCGCCTCGGCGCCGTCCTCGACCACGTCGACCACGTAGCCCTGCGCCTCGAGTACCGCGCAGGCGAGCTTTTGGTTGAGCGGCACGTCCTCGGCCAGGAGCAGCCGCACGGGCCGTCCACCTATCTCGATATCCGCTGCTACAACAGGATGTTCGATCGTTGTCCGTTCCCCCGGGGGCAGGGTCAGGGTGAACCAGAAGGTCGAGCCGACGCCCTCGCGGCTGTCGACGCCGATCTCGCCGCCCATCAGCGAGAGCAGGTGGCGGCAGATCACCAGGCCGAGGCCGGTGCCGCCGAAGCGCCGGCTGATCGAGCCGTCCACCTGGCTGAAGCGCTTGAACAGCCGGTCCTGCTGCGCCGAATTGATCCCGATGCCGGTGTCGGTGACCTCGAAGCGCAGGTCGTGGCCGCGCGCGCCCGAGCGCTCGCGCCGGACCACGAGAGTCACCGAGCCGACGGGGGTGAACTTCACCGCGTTGTTCAGCAGGTTCAGCAGCACCTGGCGCAGGCGGCTCGCGTCGCCGAGGACGAAGGCGGGCAGATCCGGGTCGATCCGGGTCTCGATCCGCAGGTTGCTCTTCAGCGCGCCGCCGCGGACGATCGAGACGGTGTTGTCGATCACCGAGACCAGCGGGAACGAGACCGGGTC